>NZ_JBSGGK010000022.1:0-84359 GCF_053603855.1 Monashia sp. NPDC004114
ACTGCCGCGCCCCCGGCTGCACCGTCCCGGCCCACCGCTGCGACCTCGACCACGACATCCCCGCCCCACACGGACCCACCTCGACCGACAACCTGAGCGCCACCCACCGCCAACACCACCGGATCCGCACCACCGGCCTCTGGACCACCCACCGCGACCCCGACATCGGCACCCTCACCTGGACCACCGCCACCGGACGCACCTACACCACCCACCCCAAAGACTGGCTCGAACACCACCGCACCCCGGCCGACCCACACCCGTCCAACGACGACACCGGCCCGGATCCAGACGAGCCACACAAGAAGGCGTACCAAGGCAAGCCGAGCTCCGGCCCGCGCCAGCACAGGTCGACGAATCGGGCCACGCCGGACCTGGAGCGAGACACACGTCCTCCGACGCGGCCGCCCGAGGACGATCCGCCTTTCTAGTCAGACCAAGCCAAGCCTTCTTGCGGTCGTCTCACGCATCTCGACCTTGCGCACCTTCCCCGTCACAGTCATCGGGAACTCCTCGACGATCTCGACATAGCGCGGGATCTTGTAGTGCGCCAGCTTGCCGTCGCAGAACGCCCGAAGGGACTCGGCGGTCAATGGTGTCGTGCCGTCCTTCATCCGGATCCAGGCGCACAGCTCCTCGCCGTACTTCTCATCGGGCACCCCGATGACCTGTGCGTCCAGGATGTCCGGGTGCGTGTAGAGGAACTCCTCGATCTCGCGGGGATAGACGTTCTCACCGCCACGGATGACCATGTCCTTGATCCGGCCGGTGATCTCGACATAGCCGTCGTCGTGCATCACGCCGATGTCACCCGTGTGCATCCACCCATCGACCACGGCCTCCGCTGTCTTGTCCGGCTGCTCCCAGTAGCCGAGCATGACCGAGTACCCCTTGGTCATGAACTCACCGGCCTTCCCGCGAGGCAGCGTCTCCCCTGTCGCAGGGTCGGCGATCTTGATCTGCAGGTGCGGCCCGACCCGGCCGACCGTCCCGACCTTCTGCTCGAACGTGTCGTCCGTCCGGTTCTGCGTGGACACCGGGCTGGTCTCGGTCATGCCGTAGCAGATCGTCATCTCCTCGATCCCGGCGGCGATGAGCTTCTTCATCAGCTCGGCCGGACATGGCGAACCGGCCATGATCCCGGTGCGCACCGACGAGAGGTCGTAGTCAGCGAAGTTCGGCAGGTTCCACTCGGCGATGAACATCGTCGGCACGCCGTAGAGCGAGGTGCACTTCTCGTCCTGCACCGCCTGCAGGGTCAGGGCTGGGTCGAACCCGGGCGCCGGGATGACCATGCACGCCCCGTGCGAGGTGCACGCAAGGTTGCCCATCACCATCCCGAAGCAGTGGTAGAACGGCACCGGGATACAGACCCGGTCCGCCTCCGTGTAGGTGCACAGCTCTCCGACGAGGTAACCGTTGTTGAGGATGTTCCGGTGGGACAGCGTGGCACCTTTGGGGAATCCCGTGGTGCCAGAGGTGTACTGGATGTTGATCGGGTCCGTGTTGGCCAGGCCGCTCTGGACCCGCGCCAGCTCGTCACCGGACACCTCGCCCGCGCGCGCCATCAGCGCGTCCCAGTCGGGCGTGCCGATGTAGACGACCCGCTCGAGCCCCGGGACCTCCTCGCGCACCTCGTCGACCATCTCGCGGTAGTTGCTCGTCTTGAACGACTCAGCCGCGACGAGTAGCGAGATCCCGGCCTGCCCGAGCACGTACTGCAGCTCGTGCGCGCGGTACGCCGGGTTGATGTTGACGAGGATCGCGCCGATCTTCGCCGTCGCGTACTGCACGACAGTCCACTGCCAGCAGTTCGGCGCCCAGATCCCCACCCGGTCGCCCTTGCCCACCCCTTCGGCCAGCAGAGCGCGAGCGAGCGTGTCCACGTCGTCGCGCAGAGCGGCATACGTCCATCTCCGTCCCTGCTGCACGTCCACAAGCGCCTCGCGCTCGGGGAACCGCGCGACCGTCGAGTCGAAGTTGTCCCCGATGGTCTGCTCGATGAGCGGCGGGGTGGACTCGCCGCGCGTGTGCGAGAGCGTCGGGTCGAGCCCGGTCGTCGAATCGGTCTGGACAGCGGTCATCGGTGCCTCCGGACGTGCGGCGTGGACAGTCTTCCCTCACCCAACTCCCGGGAGGCCACCCCCGCAAGACATCCGGCCCCGATCGGATCCAACTCACAGACCCGGCGGCGTATGCCGTCACGCGCCCCGGCGCGACCGAGTCCTTCGCGTGAGGCGGAGGAGACAGACAGGAGCGGGTCAGCCGTCGACCACGCAGCGGAAGCCGATGTGCGTCGTCGAGGTGTCGAGCGACTGCGGCGAGCGGGCCGCCGGCCGGTAGCGAAGGCAGTACTCCGGCGCGCAGAGATGCGAGCCGCCCTTGAGCGCCTTGCGCACCGAGGGATCTGTCGTCGAGGCCGGGTCCGCCATGGGGTGCGTGGGCGTGCAGCAGGCGTGCGTGACGACGTGCCGAGCGGCATAGGTGGTCGTCGTCCATTCCCACACGTTGCCGATCATGTCGAGGAGTCCGGCTCGGTCGGCCGGGAAGGACCCGACCGGCGATGTGCCGACCCACCCGCCGGCGCCGATGTTGAGGTACGGGAAGCGGCCCTGCCAGGTGTTGGCCATCAGCCGGCCCTCGGGCCGGACCTCGTCGCCCCAGGCGTAGGTCGACCCGGTGCCACCGCCTGCGGCGTGCTCCCACTCCGCCTCCGTGGGCAGGCGCCGACCGGCCCACGCGGCATACGCCGACGCGTCCTCGAAGGCCACCTGCACGACCGGGTGGTCGTCCCTGCCCTGGACCGAGCTGCCCGGACCGAACGGCTCCCGCCACGTCGCGCCCGGCACCCACGTCCACCATTGCCGCCAGTTGCTGAGATCCACCGGCCCAGGTGTGGGCCGGAACGCGAGGGCGCCCGGGAGGAGGTCCTCGGCTGCCACTGCTGGGTAGAGCGCCGGGTCGAGCGGGCGCTCTGCCACGGTGACGTGCCCGGTCTCGGCCACGAACCGGGCGAACTGGGCATTGGTCACTGGATGACGCTCGACGGCCAGCGCGCCCACGGTCTCGTCGTGGACCGGCCCCTCGTCGGGGTAGAAGCGGTCGGATCCCATGGCGAAGGTGCCGCCAGGCACCTCGACCAGATCCGTGAGACCTGTGCGCGTCGTCACGCCTCGCACGCTACCCGCCGACGACAAGGCAGCGGGGCCAGGATTCGCGGACCCGAGCCGGGGTCAGGAAGCCGCCGGTGCCCGTGACGGGAGGGGTGAGCACCGGCGCGACTTCCTTCAGGGCGAGGGCTGCAGACTGCTCGGGGGTCCAGCTGCAGCCCTCGCGATACCTCCATCGCAGAGGGACCGGAGAGCGTTACCGACCGGTTCGACCACCGTGGGTGAGCGGGGGAAAGCGCAAGGCCCTGACCGGCGTTTCGGCTGGTCAGGGCCTTGGTTACTGTCTCAACACAGTGCGCACCCGTAGGGATTCGAACCCCAAACCTTCTGATCCGTAGTCAGATGCTCTATCCGTTGAGCTACGGGTGCAGGTGCCACCGACTCACGTCAGTGGAACGATGAGAAACCATAGCGCCTGGGGTCCCGTTCCACGAAATCGGCAGCGCCCTCACCCTAGGCCATGGACTGCCGCCCGACGCAGTCGGAGGACTCCTCGGACCATGTGAACGCTCCCACCATCCGGCACTGAAAATCCTGCAAGAAACCGACAGCGGACCGTCGAATTTCTTGCGGCGACAGGCCGTTGTGAGGCGTCTCACCGCTGGTCAGCCCGCAGGCGGTCAACGGCAAGTCAGCCAGCGCGTACGGTGAAGCCATCACGTCATCTGTTCACCATGTGGACACCTGCGGCCCCTATCGGGCGCCGCCCCGGACCCGCCTGGTGGGCAGTTCTAACCGGCACGACGTGGTGCCGGGCGGCACCGCGCGCGAAGGGATGGGCCCGAAGTTGACCACCACCCATGAGACACAGCACACACATACGACGCACGCGGGCCTGGCCGCGTGGGTCGCGGAGGTTGCCGAGCTGACGCAGCCGCGTGACATCCGCTGGATCACCGGCAGCACGGACGAGTGGGCCGAGCTGACGGACCAGCTGGTCGAGTCCGGCACGTTCGTGCGGCTCGATGAGAGCAAGAAGCCGAACTCCTTCTACTGTGCGAGCGACCCGAGCGACGTCGCCCGCGTCGAGGACCGCACGTACATCTGCTCCGTCGAGGAGAAGGACGCCGGGCCGACCAACAACTGGATGGCGCCGGCGCAGATGAAGGCGGTCATGACGGAGCTGTACCGCGGCTCCATGGCGGGCCGCACGATGTACGTCATCCCGTTCGTCATGGGTCACCTCGACGCCAAGGTCCCGATGTTCGGTGTGGAGATCACCGACTCCGCCTACGTCGTCGTCTCGATGCTGGTCATGGCCCGCTGCGGCGACACGGTGCTGCGCAAGATCGAGGACACGGACGCGGCATACGTGCCGGCGCTGCACTCGGTCGGGGCGCCGCTGGCCGAGGGCCAGGCCGACGTGGCGTGGCCGTGCTCGGACACCAAGTACATCGTCCACTTCCCCGAGGAGCGCACGATCTGGAGCTACGGCTCCGGCTACGGCGGCAACGCGCTGCTGGGCAAGAAGTGCTACAGCCTGCGGATCGCCTCGGCGATCGCCCGCGACGAAGGCTGGATGGCCGAGCACATGCTCATCCTCAAGCTCACCTCGCCCAAGGGCCGGGTCCACTACATCGCGGCGGCGTTCCCGTCCGCCTGCGGCAAGACGAACCTCGCGATGATCAACCCGACGATCCCCGGCTGGAAGGCCGAGATGGTCGGCGACGACATCGCCTGGATGCGGTTCGGCGAGGACGGTCGGTTGTATGCCGTGAACCCCGAGTTCGGCCTGTTCGGGGTCGCGCCCGGCACCGGCGAGTCGACCAACCCCAACGCGATGGCCACCATCGCCCAGGGCAACTCGGTGTTCACCAACGTCGCCCTGACCGACGACGGCGACGTCTGGTGGGAGGGCATGACCGACGAGCCGCCGGCGCACCTGACCTCGTGGCTCGGCAAGGACTGGACCCCCGCCGACGGTGAGGCCGGCGAGAAGGCCGCGCACCCGAACAGCCGGTTCTGCACCCCGGCCAAGCAGTGCCCGATGATCGCGCCGGAGTACGACAACCCCGACGGCGTCCCGATCGACGCGATCCTGTTCGGCGGGCGTCGCAAGACCACGGTCCCGCTCGTCTACGAGTCGCGCGACTGGACCCACGGCACCTTCATCGGCGCGACCCTGAGCTCCGAGACCACCGCCGCCGCGACCGGCGCGGTCGGTGTCGTGCGGCGCGACCCGATGGCGATGCTGCCGTTCATCGGCTACCACGCCGGGGACTACATGAACCACTGGCTGCAGATCGGCAAGAGCGCGGACGCCGCCAAGCTCCCGCGGATCTTCGGGGTCAACTGGTTCCGCCGCGACGAGCAGGACGGCTCGTTCCTGTGGCCCGGTTTCGGCGACAACAGCCGCGTCCTCAAGTGGGTCATCGAGCGCCTCGACGGCGACGCCGACGCGGTCGAGACCCCCATCGGGCTCGTGCCCACCCCCGGCGCTCTGGACGTCGAGGGCCTGAACCTGTCCGAGGACTCGGTCGCCAAGGCGATCGCCGTCAACGCGTCCGACTGGGAGCAGGAGCTGCCCCTCATCGAGGAGTGGTTCTCCAAGTTCGGCGATCAGCTCCCCGCCGAGCTCTGGGCCGAGCTGGACGGCCTCAAGGCGCGGGTCACCGCGCAGTGAGGAAGGGTCCGCCGCCCGCTGCCGGCGAGCGACGGACGACGTGATGCGGGGCCCGGCACCTTCAACGGTGCCGGGCCCTCGCTCATGTCCCCAGCCACGCGACGACCGCCCGGGTATGCCGCCCGGCCGACCCCACGGCATACGCGGCGTGTCGCAGGTGGGCCGTGGTCGGGTACTTCTACGGCATGGGCGACACGCGCACGTACGACCGGGACGAGACGGAAGGGCAGCGGCTCGACCGCAACTTCAACGAGCAGCTCCAGGAGCTGCGGATCGCGCAGACCGGCGTCCAGATCCTCTTCGCGTTCCTGCTGACCATCCCGTTCCAGCAGCGCTTCACCACCCTGACGAGCCTGCAGCGCGGCGTGTACCTCGTGACCCTGATCGCCGCCGCGGTGTCCGTGTTCGTCTTCATGGCGCCCGTCGCGATGCACCGGCTGCTCTTCCGCGAAGGGCTCAAGGACTTCGTCGTCGAGCACACCGACCGGCTGATCGGGATCGGCCTGGCCGCGCTCGCCGTCGGGATCATCGGCGGTGTCGTCCTCGTGCTCGACGTGCTGGTGTCGCACCACATCGCCTTCGCGCTCGGTGGCCTGCTGGCGTTGCTGGCACTCGGGCTGTGGGTCGTGCTGCCGATCCGGCAACGCCACCGCCGTCGCCGCGAGCCCGACTGAGACACGACCACGCAGCCCCCAACGTCGAGTGAGCACTCCGTCCCACCCGTCCCACCGGTCACGCAGCGCGCAAGGCGGTCAGGGGCGATCTGACCAGTCGACTCGAGCGGGCGGGAGCCGTCGCGTTGGCGGAGTCGGCGGGAGCCGTCGTCTTGGCGGAGGCGGCGGGAGCCGTCGTCTTGGCGGAGGCGGCGGGAGCCGTCGTCTTGGCGGAGGCGGCGGGAGCCGTCGCGTTGGCGCCGGCTCGTTCCTCGCCGACGCCAGCCGCTCCTCCCGGCATCCCGCCGCCTCCGTCAATGACAAAGCCCCGAGCTCGCTCGGGGCTTTGTCATTGGCGGAGGCGGCGGGATTTGAACCCGCGAGAGGTTTTATCCTCAACCCGCTTAGCAGGCGGGCGCACTAGGCCACTATGCGACGCCTCCGTGCCCACGACGGACCCCACCGTACGGCGACGGGATGCGTGAGCGGACACAGGCTACCGGCATGCCGTGGGTGGGCCCAAACCGGGGTGAGCACTCGGTTCGCACTTTGGGGCGCCGATGAGGTATCTAACAGGGAGTCAGGGCACAATGTGCTGGCGGCTCGTGCGCGCGAGCCGATGAGAGAGGACTCCATGACCAACCCGTATGCGCGCGGTCCGGCATCAGCCGCGACCCGCGAGACGTTGCGTCGTGAGCTCAAGTCGGGCTTTCGTCGTGCGCTCGGGCTCACGGCTCTCGGCACCGTCGTTCCTGGCGCCGGCCTGACTCAGACTCGTAGCCGCAAGATGGGCTGGTTGCTGCTCATCATCACGATCCTGGCCGTGGCGGGGACCACGTACTACGTGCTGACGACGGGCGTGACCAACGCCGCCCTGTCGGTCGTCGCACGCCCCACCCTCCTGCAGACCCTCGTCGTGGCGTTCGTCGTGGGTGGCCTCCTGTGGTGCGCCTCGATCATCCTCACGGCCGTCCAGTCCCGACCGACCCGTCTCGACCGCACCCGCACGCGCATGCTGGCCGCGTTCACGACGATCATGGTCTTCGGCGTCGCCGCCTGCTCCTTCAAGGTGGCCGAGTACGCCTCGATCACCCAGAGCACCGTGACCTCCGTCTTCGGCAACACCCCGAGCAAGCCGGGCCAGGGCGCCCAGGTCGCCGAGGGCGAGGACCCGTGGGCCAGCCAGGCACGGGTCAACATCCTCATGCTCGGCTCCGACGCCGGCTCCGACCGCGTCGGCATCCGCACGGACTCGATGATCCTCGCGAGCATCGACACCAAGACGGGTCGCACCGCCCTCATCTCGATGCCGCGCAACCTGCTCAACGCGCCACTCGCGCCGGACAGCCCCCTGCGGGCCCTCTACCCGTCCGGCAAGTTCGGCCAGCCCGACAGCAGGTGCGACCAGGGCGCCGGCCAGTGCATGCTGACCAACCTCTACATGGACGCGACCAACTACGCGAAGAGCCACCCCGGCGCCTACCCCAAGGACGAGATTCCCGGCCGCGTCGAGATCCGTGGCGCGGTCCAGGAGATCACCGGACTCAAGGTCGACCAGATGGTCGTCATCGACCTCAAGGGCTTCTCACAGCTCATCGACGCGATGGGCGGCCTCAACATCAACGTCAAGCTGAGCGGCTACGGCACCAAGCTCACCATCGGCGGCGAGCACGCGCCTGACGGTCGGATCGTCGGGGTCCACGGCTACTTCACGCCCGGCATGCAGCACCTCGACGGCTGGCACTCCCTCTGGTACGCCCGGACCCGCGCCGCCGACAGCGACACCTTCAGGCAGATGCGCCAGCGCTGTGTGGTCCAGGCCATCGTGCAGCAGGTGAACCCCGCCGAGATGGTGGGCAAGTATCCGGAGATCGCCCGGATCGCGAAGGACAACATCTACACCGACATCCCGGCTCAGAACCTCCCGGCCTTCGTCGACCTCGTCGAGCGCGTCCAGAAGGCCAAGATCACCAGCGTCGCGCTCACCTCGTCGCAGGGCGTCTTCTCCAGCGACCCCGACTACGACCTGGTCCGGTCCATCATCAAGAAGGCGATCGCACCGCCGAAGCCCAAGCCCAGCTCGACGTCGACCGCGTCGAGCACGTCCACCTCGACGCCGTCGAAGACCAAGACCCCATCCGCCTCCTCGACGACGTCCTACGAGACCTGCTGAGGCGCGCGACGCTGCCAAGTGCCTCGCGCACCGGCTCACGGCATAACAAAGCCCCCCGGCCAGACTGGCCGGGGGGCTTTGCACAAACGACTAGAAGTGTGTCGCTCGTTGCGGTGATCTCACGTGATCAGAGCGGGCGAACTGCGTCGGCCTGCGGGCCCTTCGGACCCTGCGTGACCTCGAACTCGACACGCTGTGCCTCGTCCAGCGAACGGTAGCCGTTCGTCTGGATGGCCGAGTAGTGGACGAAAACGTCGGGGCCGCCGCCGTCCTGGGCGATGAAACCAAAGCCCTTCTCAGCGTTGAACCACTTGACGGTGCCCTGTGCCATACGGGTAACTCTTCCTTCTTTAGCGTGTGGGACCCGCACCTCGCGCGTCCCAAGCTGCCGCCTTGATCCACCACGACGAGCGAACTCGTCGCCGTCGAAACGAATCCCGTCATCGGTTGATGACGGGCACCTACTCGACTGCGAGGAACTGCAACTGCAACCAGCGACGAACCTAGCAGACTACTCGCGCGTCAGCCTGTTGGAAGTTGCGTGACTTTGCCTCGTTCACTGCGAGTTCGCTGAACGGTCGCCCCTCGTGCCTCGCCGGGCGAGCTTTGGGGCCCGCTCGCCACGGATGGTCGCCACCATGTCGAGCACTCTCCGGGTGGCCAGGACGTCGTGCGCTCGGAACACCGTCGCCCCCAGCCAGGCGGCCACCGCCGTCGCGGCGAGCGACCCTTCCAGGCGCTCCTCGGCCGGCAGGTCTAGCGACTCGCCGACGAAGTCCTTCCGCGACATCGCTTGCAGGACAGGGTATTTCAGGGCAACGACGTCGGCCGTATGCCGCAGGACCTCGAGCGAGTGGGTCGTTGTCTTGCCGAAGTCCAGAGTCGGGTCGACGAGGATCCGCTCGCGGGGTATGCCGGCCTGCTCGGCCACACGGGCGCCCTCGGCGAGGGTGCCGATGACGTCTCGGACGACGTCGAGCGCGTCGTCGCCGTAGGTGACGTCGACGGGGTCGGTCCGTGGTGGCAGTCCTCCGGTATGTGAGATGACGTACCCCGCACTGATCTGCGCGGCGACGTGGACAAGGTCCGGGTCGTAGCCGGCCCACGTGTCGTTCACCAGGTCGACGGTGCTCGCTGCCGCGCGGGCCACCTCGGACCGCCACGTGTCCAGGCTGAGGATCACGTCAGGATGCTCGGTGCGCGCCCACTCGAGGTAGGGCACGACCCGGCGGATCTCCTCGTCGGCGTCGACGACCTCACCCTCCTCGCCGGCACGCACGCCTCCGACGTCGACCAGGTCCGCCCCGAGCTCCACCGCCTCGGTCAGGGCGGCCTTCGCGGACTCGAGGTCGGAGTGCCGGTTGCCGCTGAAGAACGAGTCGCGCGTGCGGTTGACGATGGCCATGACGGCGGGCTGCGCAGCGTCGAACCGTCGCCCCCGCAGCACCAGCGGCGCGGGCGTGGGAAGGTCGAGGGGGGCCAGGCGGCTCAGGATCTCGGCGGTCTGCGGCGCGGGATCCGAGCCGGTATGTCTGGTCACACTGTCGTATCTCACGTAGTGGTCGCATGGTCAACCTCTGTCGCGGCCATGGTTGCCGAACTGTTACCATGAGCTTGCAGACGTCATCCGTCGGCCCGGCCCCGCTCCCGGTCGGGCCGCGGATGGTCTGCCAAGGTTGATCAAAGGGCTTCGGAGACCACTCCGGAGCCCTTCATCATGCGCGGGGTATGCCGTTCGGCGCCGCCGCCGCACCATGCGCATCGGCCCCGGTCATCGAAGGCGGGCGATGGTGAGCGCCGAGGTTCGGGGATCCTTGGCCGTGTGGTGCGACCAGCCGAACAGGTCACCGGACGCTTCCACCCAGGCCAGCCCGGGCGAGTTGGCCAGGCGAAGGATGGGCTTGCCGGGTCCGGCCCAGATGTACTGGGCCATGTCGCCGCTGCCGCTGCCGCCGCCCCAGGCGACGAAGTGGTCGCCGCAGGCGAGCGAAATACCGCCGATGCCGTTGTTGAGCACCCGATGCTCGGTGCGGCCCTTCTCGTCACGCACATACAGCTCCGCACGATCACCGTTGTCGACGGCCCGGGCCAGGCGTGCGGTAGAGGCGCACATCTCCGAGATGCGTCTTCCCTGGGTCAAGGGGACCGAGACGACCACCTCATCCCGGCCGTCGGGGCAGAGACCGAGCGGGCATGCCGCATGACGGTCGGGCGGGACCCGTCCGGACGTCGCCGTGCGCGGCCCTACAAGATCCAGCCGGGGGCTGGCTGCCGTAGTCGATCCGGGCGCAGAGGCGACACCGATCCAGCCGCGGCTGGATCCTGTAGGCGCATCGGCGGAGGGCGTGGGACTCCGCGCCGATACCGGGCTCGTCCCTCGCCCGGGCTCGGCGCTCCCCTTCATCCATCGCCCTCCGCGAAGCGCCCACCGGCGCTTCGCGCCTTGGGGCGCATCGGCGGAGGGCGTGGGATTCGAACCCACGATGGGTGTGAACCCATAGCGGTTTTCAAGACCGCCGCACTAGGCCACTATGCGAGCCCTCCTGGTGCCGGGGCAGTCTATCGGCGCCCGACCGGCCGCCCCGAATCCACCCGCCCCACTCGAGTGGCCCCGCAGCCACAGCCGCCCGAGGCATCACACCGCGTGACTCCCGGGCCCGGTGAGGACCGAGCGGCCACTCGACGTGGAGCGGTGGCCCCGTGACACTCAGCGGCCACTCGACGTGCAAGAACGGCCGCCCGACAGGGCCGCCTCCTACTCGAGTGGCCTCGCAGTCACGGCCGCCCGCGTGACTCTTGGGCGCCGTGCTGCCGAGCGGCCACTCGAGAGGTGGGTTGGGTCAGAAGCTCAGATGTACATCGCCGGGTCGAGCCACTGGTTCACGGCAGCACGCTTCGGGATGCGAATCACCGCAGGCACGCCCGTTGCGACCGCTCCGGAAGGAACGTCCTTGACGACGACGGAGTTCGCGCCGATCTGGGTGTCGTCGCCGATGACCACCGGCCCGAGGATCCGGGCTCCCGCGCCGATCGTGACGCGGTTGCCGACCGTCGGGTGCCGCTTGATGCGTGCCATCGACCGGCCGCCGAGGGTCACCCCGTGGTAGAGCATCACGTCGTCGCCGACCTCGGCGGTCTCGCCGATGACCACGCCCATGCCATGGTCGATGAAGAACCGCCGGCCGAGTCGGGCCCCGGGGTGGATCTCCACGCCGGTGACCGACCGCGTCACGGTGGCGAGCACCCGGGCAGGCAGACGACCGCCGGGCCGCTTCCACAGCTCGTGAAGCCCCCGGTGCGCCCAGATGGCGTGCAGACCGGGCGAGGTCAGCACCACCTCGAGGCGCGAGGTCGCCGCCGGGTCGCGCTCGATGGCGCCGTCGACGTCCTCGACAAAGCGCTCGGCCAGCTTGCGTACGAAGCCGAGCGGTCCGGCATACGACGGACCGGCGCCGGCTTCGGAGCGCTCCGCCGCGGGTGGTGCGGTCTGGGCCGCCTCGTCGCGCACGAGCGACAGCGTCGGCTCGGACGGGCGACGCGGGGTCTCGGGATCGATCTTGGCTGCGGTGCTCACGGCACGACTCCTCGGGTCGGTTGCCAGGACGTCAGTCGACGAGGCCCTCGAACAGGACTGTGGACAGATAGCGCTCGCCGAACGAGGGGACGACCACGACGATCGTCTTGCCCTTGTTCTCCTCGCGCTGGGCGACCTGCACGGCCGCCGCGATCGCGGCGCCGGAGGAGATGCCGACGAGCAGGCCCTCCTCGGTCGCGGCGCGGCGGGCGTACGTGACGGCGGTGTCGGCGTTGACGTCGATCACCTCGTCGTAGATCGACGTGTCGAGGATCTCGGGGACGAAGTTCGCGCCGATGCCCTGGATCTTGTGGGGCCCGGGCTGCCCGCCGTTGAGGATCGCCGACTCCTCCGGCTCGACGGCGATGATCTTGACGTCGGGCTTGCGTGCCTTGAGCACCTGGCCGACGCCGGTGATCGTGCCGCCGGTGCCGATGCCGGCCACGACGATGTCGACCTCGCCGTCGGTGTCCTTCCAGATCTCCTCCGCGGTGGTCCTGCGGTGGATCTCGGGGTTCGCCTCGTTGGCGAACTGCCGGGCGAGTACCCCGCCGCGCTCGGCGGCGATCTCGTCGGCCTTCTCGACAGCTCCCTTCATGCCGAGCGCCGGGTCGGTCAGGACCAGCTCGGCGCCGAACGCGCGCAGCAGCGCCCGGCGCTCCTTGCTCATCGACTCGGGCATGGTGAGCACGACCTTGTAGCCACGGGCGGCGCCGACCATGGCCAGCGCGATGCCGGTGTTGCCGGAGGTGGCCTCGACGATGGTGCCGCCTGGCTCGAGCTCGCCGCTGGCCTCGGCCGCGTCGACGATCGACACACCGATCCGGTCCTTGACCGAGCTGGCCGGGTTGTAGAACTCGAGCTTAGCGGCGACGGTGGCCTCCGCGCCGTCGGTGACCTTGTTGAGGCGCACGAGCGGCGTGTTGCCGATCAGCTTGGTCACGTCGTCGTAAATCGGCATGGCATGTGCCCTTTCGGCCTGGGTGGTGGCGGTGGTGCTGGTGAACAGTCTGGTGACTCGATTGTCTGCGACAACCGAGTCTTCGTTATGCATATTCCAACATTTCGTTATCTCTTGCCAACCCCCGGGCCACATCCCGGGCAACGCGGGTGCGGCGCGTGGGACGGAGCGGCCACTCGACTGGACGGGCCGGCCGGCAGCCTCGGGACATGGTCGAGTGAGCGCTCCGTCACACATTGTCCGGGGTCACAATCCCCTAAGCGCTTGCTAACCCGTCAGTAGAGTGACCGCCATGACTGCCCTCCAGATCGTCGCTGCCGTCGTCTGCCTCGCCGTGACCGCGGTGGCCGTCGCGCTGCTCGTCAAGACGGTCAACCAGTTCATCGCGACGTTCCGGCTCGGCCAGCCGGAGTACCGGGGCGATGCGAAGGGCGCGCGCACCCGCACGCTGTTGCGGGAGTTCCTGGGCCACACCCGGATGTCGCGGCTGCCGGTCGTGGCCGCGGCGCACTGGGTCACGATGATCGGCTTCGGCTACCTCTTCTTCACGCTGCTGACCGCGTTCGGGCAGCTGTTCAAGCCGGACTTCGCCCTGCCGCTCATCGGGCACTTCCCGCCGTTCGAGTGGGTCACCGAGGTGCTCGCCTGGACCGGCCTGGTCGCGATCCTGCTGCTCATCGCGATCCGCCAGAAGAACCACCCACGCTCGGCGAAGGGCGAGGGCGGCCGCCGCAGCCGGTTCTTCGGGTCGACGTTCTGGCAGGCCTACTACGTCGAGCTGACCATCCTCGGGGTGATGCTGTGCATCCTGGCGCTGCGCGCTTTCGAGTACGCCCTCGAGTTCAACGGCGGCACCACCGGCACCACCGCGGTCGGCGACGCGAACTCGCTGCACTATCCGCTGACCGGCTGGATGGGTGAGTCACTCACGGGCCTGAGCGTCGACACCCTCGAGCAGACGATCGTGGTCATCGCGGCGGTGAAGATCCTCATCTCGTTCGCCTGGATGATCACCATCGCCCTCAACCCGACCATGGGCGTGGCCTGGCACCGCTTCCTCGCGTTCTTCAACATCTTCTTCAAGCGCCACGCCGACGGCCGCACGAGCCTCGCCGAGCTGCAGCCGATCCGGATCAAGGGCGAGGTGCTGGACTTCGAGAAGGTCGAGGAGCTCGACGAGGACGCGGCGCTCGGGGTCGGCAAGGTCGAGGACTTCACCTGGAAGGGCCTGCTCGACTTCACGACCTGCACCGAGTGCGGACGCTGCCAGTCCCAGTGCCCTGCGTGGAACACGGACAAGCCGCTGTCGCCCAAGCTGCTGGTCATGACCCTGCGCGACCACGCGTATGCCAAGTCACCGTGGCTCCTGGCCTCCGAGGAGGTCCGCGCGAAGGGCATCGACGCGGCCGTCGACGCCGGCATCGGCGGTCCAGCCGGCGTCGGTGCGATCACCGCCGAGACCAAGCAGGCGCTGGCCGTCGAGCAGCTCGTCGGCGAGACCGGCTACGACATCACCCGGCCGCTGACGGCATACAACCCTTACGGCACCGGTGACGGCACAGATGGCGGCGCCGTCATCGACGACGACGTCCTCTGGTCGTGCACGACGTGCGGCGCCTGCGTCGAGCAGTGCCCCGTCGACATCGAGCATGTCGACGCCATCGTCGACATGCGCCGATACAAGACCCTCATCGAGTCCGCGTTCCCGTCCGAGCTGGGCGGCCTGTTCAAGAACCTCGAGAAGAACTCCAACCCGTGGGGCCTGGCCCCGCGCCTGCGGATGGACTGGGCCAAGGACCTGCCTTTCGACGTGCCCCAGGTCGGCGCCGAGGTCGAGGACCTCTCAGACGTCGACTACCTGTTCTGGGTCGGCTGCGCCGGCGCCTACGAGGACCGCGCCAAGAAGACCACCCGCGCCGTCGCGGAGCTGCTGCACACCGCCGGGGTCAGCTTCGCGGTCCTCGGCGACGGCGAGGCCTGCACCGGCGACCCGGCCCGCCGCTCCGGCAACGAGTTCCTCTTCCAGATGCTCGCGCAGCAGAACGTCGAGGTCCTCAACGAGATCGGCGCGACCAAGATCGTCGTCACCTGCGCGCACTGCTTCAACACGATCAAGAACGAGTACCCGCAGCTCGGCGGCTCCTACGAGGTGCTGCACCACACCCAGCTGCTCAACCGGCTCGTCCGCGACAAGCGCCTGACCCCCGTCGCCCGCCCCGGGGAGGCCGAGACCGCCGGCACCCTCACCGGCGCCGCCTCGACCGGCACCAAGGTCACCTACCACGACCCCTGCTACCTCGGCCGGCACAACCAGGTCTACGCCCCGCCGCGCGAGCTGCTCGCCACCCTGCCGGGCGTCGAGTACGCCGAGATGCCCCGCAACCAGGAGAAGTCGTTCTGCTGCGGTGCCGGCGGCGCCCGGATGTGGATGGAGGAGAAGCTCGGCACGCGGATCAACAACAACCGCACCGAGGAGGCCCTGGCCACCGGCGCCGACCGGATCGCGATCGGCTGCCCGTTCTGCAAGGTGATGCTCACCGACGGCCTCAACGCCGCCAAGCACGACGGAAAGGCGTCCGAGGACGTCGAGGTCGTCGACATCGCCCAGATGTTGCTGGCCGCCGTGCGCCGCGGGGACGACGGCGGCCAGCCCGCGGTCGAGGCCGAGCCCCAGCCCGAGCCGGACCCCGAGCCGGAGCCGGCCCCGACCGTCTAGGAGTCAGGGCCGGCCCCGAACCTCTATGCGTCCAGCGTCGGCTCAGAGGATGCCGCGGTCGTGGAAGGCCTTGGTGACGGCCTTGGCGGCCGAGTTGCCGTAGAGGTGCTGCGCGGACGCCACTGTCGCGACGGCGGCATCGTGGAACGACGTGTCGACGGCGAAGTCGAACTGCGCGTCGACGATGAGCGTGGTCGCCTTCGTGTCGCCGAGCGCACCGCGGATGTCCCACAGGGCGCGGGACCAGATCTCGCCGTCAGCGTGGACCTCGCCGACCAGGTCGGTCGGGTAGACCTTCGTGCCGTCGAGACGGCGCAGGCAGTGCGGCACGGTCCGCGTGTACGACGTCGAGTCCCAGTCGGCAACGCAGGCCTCGGGAGTCTTCGTCGGCGCTCCCGCGGCCCAGCTGGTCACCACCACCGCGAGGTAGTCGCCGAACGCCTCGCCGATCGCGCCCGACTCGAGGTTCGTGCCGAACCCGGGCACCTGGCCGTCCTGCACCGAGTGGCCGTACTCGTGGACGATGACCTCGGCGTCCTCGGCGTCGTCGACCCCGCCCTTGCCCAGCGTGATGTTCGCCTTGTCGTCGCGGAAGAACGAGTTGTCGCCGCCGAACTGGTCGATCCGCACCTCGATCTGCCGCTGGTTGACGGGCCGCAGCGTGCTGCCGAAGCCGAGATGCTGCAGGTACCGCTGCGCCGTGGTCACCCAGAAGTAGCCCATCACCTGCTCGAACTGGTCGACGTCACGGTGGTATGCCGGGAAGGCCCCGTTCACCGCGGCCGCGGGCTTGCCCGTCGAGCTCTTCACGCGCGCCCACGCCCCCGTGAGGGTGCCGGAGCCGTCGAGGTCGGTGAGGGTCACCCGGTGGTATGCCGGTGCGAGCGCCGCGTAGTCGGCGTCCTTGGCGTCGGTGAGCGACTCGATCCCGAGGTCCTGCACGGGGTTCGGGAGGAACACGGTGCCGGCGGCGGTGTTGGTATACGGGGCCGGCGCTCCCTGCGCGGGGACGGAGGCGACCGCGGCGATCGCCAGCGATGCGGCGGCAGCGATGCCGCAGATGGTGAGACGTGTGGTCATGCGGCCCATCCTTGCCCCGAAGGTCGCCGGCCGTGGGGTTTATGCGCTGTGCGGTTTACGCGACGTGCGGTACAGGTGCCGTGCGTGTTACGCGGCTTGCGATCCGATCTGTCTCATCTGTCGCGCGAGCAGCGGCCCGCACGAGTCGAATTGGCACGTGCGTTCGGCCTGCGCGAGCGCCTGTCCGATGAGAGGGTGGGCGCTGAGGACGACCCGGCTCACGGCGACGCCGATAGCACGCGGTCGGTCGGCCCCATCACACAGGTCTGGCACGCCAGACCCAGGGTTCCCTGACCACCGCGCCCGCTTGCCCTGGTGCTGGCTCAACCTCGAAAGGACACCCACATGGTGTTACGCCGCGCCCACCTAGCGCGCATCGGTGCCATGACGGCACCGGCCCTCGTTCTGGCTGCGTTCGCGCTGCCGACCGTCACGGCGGAGGCAGCGTCACAGTCGCTCGCCCTCGCCGGCACCTCGTCCCCCGTGACGGGCGCGTTCGCGTCCGGTGACCAGGGACCGGAGTTCCCCGCCGACGAGCCGGAGGACGGCCCCGACGCCCAACCCGGGACCGTTGCGAACCGGACGCTCTCGCAGGGGCACAAGGCCGGCAACGGCATCACGGTCCCCAGCAGCACCAAGGCGAAGTCGAACCCGACCTTCGTGAACGGGTTCGAGGGCCTGAACCACTACCAGCAGCGGTACTCCCGTGGTGGTAACCAGTTCAGCATCGAGCCACCGGACCAAGGCATGTGCGCGGGCGGCGGCTACGTCGTCGAAGCGGTCAACGATGTCATGAATGTCTATGACACCAATGGGAACTCGCTCCTGCCCGACAACACGGCGACCAACATCGTCGGCGGCTTCCCGAGGAACGTGCACCACGCCGTCGACCTCAACTCGTTCTACGGCTACCCGGCCGCCGTCAACCGCTCCACAGGGGCTCTCGGACCGGAGATCACCGACCCGACCTGCATCTACGACACGGCCACCCAGCGGTTCTTCCTCGTCGTGCTGACCCTCGACCGCAACGAGAGCGGGGCCCTGAACCACGTCAACCACCTCGACCTTGCGGTCTCGCAGACATCCAACCCGACCGGCAGCTGGAACATCTACAAGCTCGATGTGACGAACGACGGCTCCCACAACCCCGGGGAGGGCAACGAATGCCCGTGCCTGGGCGACTACCCGCACATCGGGGCGGACGCCAACGGGGTGTACCTGACGACCAACGCCTACCCGTGGGAGGGCAACGGCTTCAACGGCGCTCAGATCTACGCGCTGTCCAAGGCCCAGCTGGCAGCGGGCGCCGCGAACGTCACGATGCAGCACATCGACACCTGGGGCATGGTCAATGCACCGAGCCAGGCCGGCGCGACGCAGCCGGGCTTCACGGTGTGGCCCGCCCAGTCGCCGGGGACGAGCTCGTTCAGCCTCGACAGCAACGGCACCGAGTTCGCCCTCAGCTCCAACGCAGCGGACGAGGCGAAGCGCCCGATCACCGGCACCGGCGGGGACTACACGTCGAGGCAGCTCGTGGCCTGGGCGATGACGAACACTGCCTCGCTCAACACGCCGAACGCGAACATCCAGGTGAGCAACAAGCTCGTCGATGTCGGCCTCTATGCGCTGCCGCCCAAGCAGCAGCAGCCCGGCAGCGGATCTGCGCCCACCACGGCTACACCGCAGGGCACCTGCATCAACAACACAACGACCCCGACCATCGCCGGCATGGGCTGCTGGAAGCTCCTCTTCGGGGCGGAGCCGGCGCACAACGAGGTCGTGTCCACGCCCGACTCCAACGACACCCGCATGCAGCAGGTCACCTACGCCAACGGCAAGCTGTGGGGGGCCCTCGACACGGCCCTCACGATGAACGGCGCGACCCGCGCCGGCGTCGCGTGGTACGTGGTCAAGCCCGGCGGCAGCAGCGGCTTCGCGCCGAAGCTCTCGCTCGGCGGCTACCTCGGTGCCTCGGGGAAGGACTTCACCTACCCGGCCATCGGCGTCACGTCCAGCGGTCGAGGCGTCATGGCCTTCACCGCCACCGGTGACCACACCTTCCCGAGCGCGGCCTACGCCCCGATCGACGGCGTCGCAGGCGTCGGCGCCTGGGGCATCGTCCCAGGCGGAGAAGGGCAGGCCACGGCCGACGGGTTCACCAGCTACAAGTCCCAGGTCGGAAGCCCGATCCGCACCCGCTGGGGCGACTACGGCGCGGCGTCGGTCGACGGCACCCGCGTCTGGCTCGCCAGCGAGTACATCGGTGGCGCGTGCGACTACGCCGCATGGGGCGGACCCTTCTTCGGCGGCACGGGTGACAACCTGCTCGGCACCTGCGGTGGGGCGAACCATGGCCCCGGCACTCGCACGGCGCTGGCCAACTGGTCCACCTTCGTGAGCAGCTTCGTCCCGTGACGTCACGACGTCCGGGCTGACCGCTGCGCCTCGCACACCGAAGGGCCGGCTTCCCCGGTAGTACCAGGGAAGCCGGCCCTTCGGGCATGCTCAGCCGGACGGCATACCTCCGGCTCCTCAGCCGGACGGCATACTGCCGACGCTCGGCGGGTCGATCGCGAAGGTCGCGAGCTCGTCGTCGGTGAGCAGTCGTGACCGGATGAGGAAGCGGACGCCTTCGGGCGCCTCGACCGAGAAGCCGCTCCCCCTGCCGCGGACGACATCCACGGTCAGGTGGGTGTGCCTCCAGTACTCGTACTGCAAGACGGACATCCAGAAGGCAACCGGCTCGTCGAGCCCGTCGACCGCGAGGTCGCCGAGGTGAACGTCCGCCTCGCTGGTGATGAAGTCACCGGCCGGGTAGCACATCGGCGAGCTGCCGTCGCAGCAGCCACCCGACTGGTGGAACATCAGCGGCCCGTGGATCCCGGTGAGGCGGCGGAGCAGGTCCGCCGCCTCACCGGTGAGGTCGACCCGGCTGGGGGAAGCCGTTGGCTCACCGGAACGACCGGCTTGGGGGGACACGTCGTCCACCTGGGGCACCACCCGGTCAGAAGAAGCCGAGCGCGTCCGGGGAGTAGGACACGAGCAGGTTCTTCGTCTGCTGGTAGTGGTCGAGCATCATCTTGTGGTTCTCGCGGCCGATGCCCGACTGCTTGTAGCCGCCGAACGCGGCGTGCGCCGGGTACTGGTGGTAGCAGTTGGTCCAGACCCGGCCGGCCTTGATGCCGCGGCCCATCCGGTACGCGCGCGAGCCGTCGCGGGTCCACACGCCGGCACCGAGGCCGTAGAGCGTGTCGTTGCTGATGGCGAGCGCGTCGGCCTCGTCCTCGAAGCTCGTGAGCGAGACGACCGGACCGAAGATCTCCTCCTGGAAGATGCGCATGGAGTTCCTGCCCTCGAAGACGGTCGGCGCGACGTAGTAGCCCTCGGCGAGGTCGCCGTCGAGCACGTTGCGCTCACCGCCGGTGAGGACCTTCGCGCCCTCCTGACGGCCGATGTCGAGGTAGGAGAGGATCTTCTCCAGTTGGTCGTTGCTCGCCTGGGCGCCCATCGTCGTGTCGGTGTCGAGCGGGTTGCCCTGCTTGATCTTCTCGACGCGCGCGACGGCGTCGGGCACGAAGTCGGAGTAGATCGAGCTCTGCACGAGCGCGCGCGACGGGCAGGTGCAGACCTCGCCCTGGTTGAGGGCGAACATCGTGAATCCCTCGAGGGCCTTGTCGTAGAAGGCATCCCGCTCGCTCGCGACGTCCTCGAAGAAGACGTTCGGGCTCTTGCCTCCCAGCTCGAGCGTGACGGGGATGATGTTCTGCGATGCGTACTGCATGATCAGGCGGCCCGTCGTCGTCTCACCCGTGAAGGCGATCTTCGCGATGCGCGGCGACGACGCGAGCGGCTTGCCGGCCTCGACGCCGAAGCCGTTGACGACGTTGACGACGCCTGCGGGCAGCAGGTCGCCGATGAGCTCGATGACCTTGAGGATGGACCACGGCGTCTGCTCGGCGGGCTTGAGCACGACCGCGTTGCCGGCGGCCAGCGCCGGCGCGAGCTTCCACACAGCCATGAGGATCGGGAAGTTCCACGGGATGATCTGGCCGACGACGCCCAGCGGCTCGTGGAAGTGGTAGGCGACGGTGTTCTCGTCGATCTCGCTGCTCGAGCCCTCCTGGCCGCGCAGCACCCCGGCGAAGTAGCGGAAGTGGTCGACGGCGAGGGGCAGGTCGGCGGCGAGCGTCTCGCGCACGGCCTTGCCGTTCTCCCAGGTCTCGGCGACGGCCAGCGCCTCGAGGTTCGCCTCGATGCGGTCGGCGATGCGGTTGAGGATGAGCGAGCGCTCGCCGAGCGGGGTACGGCCCCAGGCGGGTGCCGCGGCATGGGCTGCATCGAGGGCAGCCTCGATGTCCTCTTCTGTGCCGCGCGCGATCTCGGTGAAGGGCTTGCCGTTGACGGGCGAGATGTCCTCGAACCAGAGGCCCTTCTTCGGGTCGACCCAGTTGCCGCCGATGAAGTGGCCGTAGCGGTCGAGCACGGTGACGAGCGAGTCCGGCGAGCCGGGTGGTGCGTAGACGGTCATGGTGGTCTCCCAGCGTCCTTGGTGGTTGCCCGGCGGTTCGGTCCGTCGAGGTTGAAGGCGACGCTAGGGAGCGCAACGTTGCAACCACGTTGCGTCCACCGGCTGCCCCCGGCAACACACCGAGAATCCGCGAACCTTGACGGTTATTTCCGGAGGAGTTTGCGACTGCTCGGTGTGTTGCGGGGCTCGGGGGGTATGCCGGGTCGGCGGGTTGCTCGGGTATGCCGGGTCGGCGAGTTGGTCCGGTATGCCGGGTCGGTTGCTCGGGTCGGGCTCGGTCAGGGGGTGCCGAGCTCGCGGTCGAGGCGGTTCAGCTGGTTCTGGACGAGCGGCAGCAGCGCCGATGCAGGACCGAGCAGGGCCGCCTGGGCCTGCCACATCTCGTAGTCATCGGCGCCGGACGCCGAGCGGGTCCACGCCGACATGAGGTCGGCCCGGCCGCTGCGGAGCAGGGCCCGGCGCAGGGTGCCCTCGATGCTGTCCCGCAGCCGGGCCACGCCGGGCGCGGTCGAGCGCGGCAGCAGCGGCCCGCGATAGGCCCGCATGGCACCGGCCACGTCACCGGCAGCGAGCGCAGCCTCGACGGCGAGCCAGTCGCCGGAGAGCTCGGCCGCCAGTCGATAGGGCCGTGAGGCCAGCAGGTCGTCCCCGAGCAGGGACCGCAGTCGCCCGAGCTCGACCCGAAGGGTGGACGCGCTGCTGTCCTCCTCGTAGAGCAGCACGGCCAGCTCGTCGCCTGACAGCCCGCGCGGGGCGGAGGCGAGCAGGAGCAGGATCTCGCTGTGCCGCGGGCTCAGGCGAAGCGTCTGGCGGTGGCCACGCCCGTCGTCGACCGTCAGCAGTGCGTCGTTGCGACCCAGCGCCTCGATGAGGACCGAGAGGCTTCGTCCCGCGGACGGCTCGGCCCCGGTGACCCCGGCCGGCCCGCGGACCAGCAGCTCCCGGGCGAGCTCCGACTCGGCCATCCGGGCCGCGGCCCGGACCATGGCCATGGTCTGCGGCACCACGATCTCCTCACCACCCGTGATGTCGAGGACGCCGAGGATGCTCTGGTCGGACGGGTCGTGGATCGTCGTCGCGGCGCAGCTCCACCGCTGCACGGACCGGCGGAAGTGCTCGGCACCCACGACGTTGACCGGGCCGTCGAGGCGCAGGGCCACGCCCGGAGCGTTCGTGCCGGCGAGGCGCTCGTCCCAGTTGCTGCCCTCGACGAAGCCGATCGACTCCGCGCGGCGCAGGATGCTCGGCGAGCCGCACACCCAGAGCAGCTGACCGGCAGAGTCCGACACGGCCATGACCGCGTCGCAGTCGCGGGCCGCCTGGCCGAGGACGTCGTCGAGCAGCGGGAACACCCGCGCCAGCGGATGAGCCTCGCGGTAGTCCCGCAGCGCGTCGGTGGGCAGCGTGATCGGGGCGTCGACGGCGTCGACCTGCACGCCGGCCGCCGCAGAGCGCACCCACGAGTCCGCCACGTGGGCCCGGATGCCGTTCACCTCGGCCATGAGCCCGATTGTGCACGCACGCCGGCCGCATCCGACAGGCCCAGTGACCACCGGCACACCGCGCGGCACAGCGCTCGCACAGCGCTCACACACCGCCCGCTACCCGACGCGGCGCCTGCACAGGCACCACAAGGCAGGACACATGCCGCACACAAGGCACGTCAGCGGGTACGGCGAGGGTGAGGCCCTCCTGAAACTGAGGTGGCCTTACGTGAAAGGGGTGGTCAACGGCCCGATTCAGGCGCACCATGAAGGAGACCGCCCACAGGATCATCAGGGAACAGTTCCGAGGAGCGACGAATGTCACGACGAGCCCCCTACGTGCCCGACGGAGTGCCGGTACTTTCTCGCGGCCGCCACCGCAACGCTCGCAAGGGCGCGTGCTTCATGGAGATGGCGTCCTTCCTGGCCGGTGAGCGTTGGAGCGACCACCCCAACTGCACGCATCCCGTCCTCGCGACGCTCGCGCGGTGCGTCAACGACATGCTCGACGAAGCGAACCGTCAGCGTCTGGTGATGATGATCCCCGAGGTCGTCGGCCTCAACCCGGACGACGAGCGCGTCGCGGTCGCCTTGATCCTGGCGTCGGCACGGGCGGCCATCCCGGTCGCGGCCGAGGAGCGCCAGAACGTCATGGCGCTGGCGATCCTCAACGCCGAAGGCGTGCTCGCCGAGCGTGACGGGCACTCCCACGGGCAGCTGTCCGAAGCCTCCCGCAAGGCGCTCTCCACCGCGCCGGCCGCCGAGCGCTGGGCACGAATCCATTTGGCACGCATGGGCTTCAATGCCGCGGCAGTGCGGCCGGCCAACGCCGCCAAGATCGTCGCGCTCGCCGTCGACGGCGTCGCCCGCGCGTGCATCGACGACACCGAGGACCGTCTCGTGCGCATGGTTCGCGACGGCATCGACGTCGTCAAGACCTTCGTGCCGCTCGAGGAGGAGCAGGTCACCGTCGTGGCGCCGTGGACGCAGCAGGCCGCGCCCGTCGTCGAGGACCGTGCCGAGGTGAAGCGCCCCGCCCGGCTCTGACCGACACGGTCAGCTACCGAGCCATTCCACCACCCCGGTAGCGCCGGTCAGGCGCTACCGGGCTCGACGATGCCCTGGAGCCGGGTGAGAGTCAGGCCCCAGCCCTGCTCGATGCCCTCGCGCTCCTCGTCGTCCTCGAACCCGTCGTGCGTCAGGGTCACCCGGGTGCCGCCGTCGCCGTCGGCCGCGAAGCGCACGTCGACGTGTGTCTCGTGCCCTCCGATGAAACCCCACGTGTGGGCCAGGACGGCCGGCTCGACGACTGCGGAGTAGACCCCGCGCAGCGCGAACCCCGCTCCCATGTCGACCTCGTGACGACCGCCTGGCTGAACGTCCAGCCGCGCCGTGGTGCTCAGCGCAGGGTTGGGGCAGTACCACTGCGCGAGCTCGTCGGCGCGCGTCCACGCCTCCCAGACGCGACTGGGTGGGGCGGCATACGACCTCTCGATGACCAATGGCTCGACCATGGGTCCACCCTGCCAGCCACCGGTGTCAGTGCTGCCAGCGAACCGGGAGCCGCTTGACGCCGCGCTGGAAGTTCGACCGCAGCAAGGCCGGGTCGCCCGCCGGCTCGAGCCACGAGGTGCGCGCCAGCACCTCGGCGAACAGGGCCCGCAGCTGCACCCGCGCCAGGTGTGCACCGAGGCAGAAGTGCGGGCCGTGCCCGAAGGCGAGGTGCGCCCCCGCGTCCCGGGTGACGTCGAAGTCGTCGGGACGGTCGAAGACGGCCTCGTCACGGTTCGCCGACGCGAACGACACGACGACCTTGTCCCCCGCCGAGATCGCCTGTCCGCCGACCTCGGTCGCCGTCGTCGCCGTCCGCCGGAACACCATGACCGGCGTCCACCACCGCAGCATCTCCTCCACCGCGGTGGGTATGCCGGACGGGTCGTCTCGCAGCGCCCGCTGGGCCTCCGGGTGGCGCAGGAGCGCGATCATGCCGCCCGGTATGCCGTTGCGCAGCGTCTCGTTGCCCGCCACCGCGAAGAGCCAGAAGAGGTTCTCGAACTCCTCGATGGTCACGTGACCGGCGCCGCCCGCGGAGTCGTCGCGCTGCGCCATGAGGATCGACATGACGTCGTCGCCGGGGTCCGCACGCTTCCGCTCGCCCAGCGCAGCGGCATACGCGTAGAGGTCGGGCATGCCGGAGCGGCTCCGCGGGTCCGGCATGCGCCCGTCGGCATCGGGCGCGGGACGGAGCGCCGTGGCCACCGCCGCGAGGTCCGAGCCGCCGCCGACGTCGTCGAAGGCGGCGCTGACGGCATAGTCCGGGTCCTGCCACCCGATGACGCGGTTCGACCAGTCGAACAACAGCCACCGGTCCTGCGCCGGCACCCCGAGGATGTCGGCGAGCGCTAGAAGGGGCAGGTCGGCAGCGACGTCCTTGGCGAAGTCGCACTCGCTGGGCCCGTCGAGCATGCGGTCGACGATCGCCGAGGCATGGGTCCGGATCTGACCCTCCAGCGCCGCGACAGCCCGGGGCGTGAACGACCGCGCGAGCATCCGCCGGATCCGCGAGTGCTCGGGCGGGTCCAGGTTGAGCATCATCCGGCGAACGAACGTCAGGTCTGCGGCTGTCGCCGGGTCGCGGATCTGCGTGCCACCCAGCTGCGAGGAGAAGGTCGCCGGGTCACGCAGCACCCGCGTCACGTCCGCGTGACGCAGCACGAGCCAGTAGCCCGGGCCCTCCGGCCAGCCGGCCTGCTCGGGCTCCTCGACCCGGACGACGCCGTGCTCGCGGCGCAGGTCCGCGAGCACGGCATACGGCACGTCCTCGACATACGTGGCGGGGTCGTGCAGCAGCCTCGTCGCCTCCTCGAGGCGCACGTCTCAGCCCTTGAGGAACGACTCGATCACCGTCGCGAGGTTCACGGGTGCCTCGAACATCGGGTAGTGGCCGGCGTTCGCGATGACCTCGACCCTGGCGTTCGGGTAGTACGGCACCCAGCACTGCTCGACGTACGTCTTGCTGAGGGCGGGGTCGTGCTCGCCGACGACGAGGAGCACCGGGAGCTCGCTGCCGCTGACGTCGTCGGCGAAGTCCGGGTTCGCCCACGCCTCGAGGACGTTGGCGAAGGCGTCTCGGGTCGAGGTCGCGAGCGAGAAGTCCGTCATCCAGTTGAGCCAGACGGGCGTGTTGCGGTTGCCCGTGGTGATGTCGATGATCGCGTAGCGGTTGTCGCGGCTGTCGGGCGCGCCCCAGAAGAGGTCGCGGCCGGCGTCGTCGAAGGGGAACGGCGTGCAGCCCACCGGGGCGATGCCCACCAGCGCCTCGACGCGCTCGGGCGCCTTGGCCAGCACCCGCTGGATGAAGGTGCCGCTCATCGAGTGCCCGATGAGGGAGAACCGGTCGACGCCCAGCTCGTTGGCGAGGGCGATGATGTCGTCGGCGATCTCGTCGGCCGACTGGTCGCCGGACTCGTGCTTGCGCCCACCGTAGCCGCGGATGTCGGTGAAGACGTAGGTGAATGCCTCACCGTCGAGGAAGGTGGGGAACAAGCCCCAGCCCTCGGACGACCCGAACCACCCGTGGGAGACGAAGACGGTGCGCGGGCCGTGCCCGACGACGCGGTGCGGAATGCTCATGTCGCTCCTTTGCAGACGATGCAGTCGCTCTCGCCGAGCCTAGGCCAGTTGGCTGCACGAACGACGAGTGGCCACTCCCGCGGGGGTGCGGAAGTGGCCACTCGAGGCGTATGCCGTTCAGCGGGTCTCGCGGAAGTCCACGTGGGTGCCCGCCACCGGGTCGAACTTGCGCAGCACGAGCCGGTCGGGGTCGCTCCTGCGGTTCTTGCGAGTCACGTAGCTGTAGCCGGTGCCGGCGGTCGAGCGAAGCGTGACGACGGGGCGCAGGTCGTTGCGCTTGGCCATTGAAGCTCCTCGGGGTGTCATCTGCGGTGGGCCGGACGCCCACCGTGGATGAGAACCATTCTCGACATGCCGGCATTCCCGGGGATGAGGCGTGAACGGCACCCGGCGGCGCCCGGCGGCACCCGGCTCAGACGATGTCGTCCAGTGGGCGCAGCTCGTCGGCGTAGGACACCGAGGTGCGCCGCAGCACGCCACTCGGCGTGAGGACGTACTGCCCCATGCGCCAGAGCGGGGGCGAGTAGGCATGGATCGAGACGGACCCGGCATCGCGACCGGTGAGGCGGTGGATGTGCTCCGCCCCGAACGAGTAGGCGAGCCCCGCCTCGACATCGGTGTGTGCCAGCGGCACCCCGACCGTGAGGTTGTGCTCGACGAGGGCACCCTGCGCGACGGCGACGGCCCCGCACGAGATGTCATGGTCGTGCCAGCCCGTGTCGTTGGCGGGGGTCCAGCAGAGCACCCAGACATCGACGTGCGCATCGCGGTGCAACGAGACGTAGTGGCGCTGGTCGTCACTGAACGCGACGTGCTCGGCCCACAGTGAGCGGTCGCGGGCGACCGAGGTCACGAGCTCGAGCAGCTCGGCGGGCTCGAGGTCGCGCGAGGGCAGGTGCTCGAGCGTCACGCCGGACGCCACGTCCTCGTGCCGTACGGCGGCCTGTGCCGGAAGTCCGTCGGGTCGCGGACCGGAGGTCTCGGCGAGTGCGCCGGGAGCGGTTGTCGTCATGGGGTGCCTCCCAGGAGAAGTCGACGTGGGTTGGTGAGCTGGATGGAGCCGGCGGCGGCGCGACCCATTGCGAGTCCCTCGCCATCGATCGGCTCGCAGTAGGGCCGGTCGCTGCCGAGGACGATGGCGTCGATGCCGAGCGCCCGGGTGAGGGCGTCGACGGCCTGCCGTCCGTATGACGACGTCTCGACGAAGACGTCGGGGTCGATGCGGCGGACCGCTCCCCCTCGCGCGACGAGCCGCTCGTGGTGCACGGGCGCCAGGCCCGCGCCGGCCGCGAAGCAGATCCGAAGCTCCGGCAGCAGCGGTCGACCAGCCTCGTGCCACGACCACCAGGCGGCTTGCATCTGGGCCGTGTAGTCGACGACTGGCGCCCACCAGGCCGGCAACCGCGCTGCCTGGTGGGCATCGGTCTGGGCGACCGGTCCGGGATGGACCAGGACCGGGCGGTTCTCGGCCTCGCAGACTGCGAGCGTCGGCGCCAGCGTCTCGAGCAGGTGGGGAGTCGCGAGCCAGGTTGCCGGGACCTGGAGCCCGACGAAGCCGGTCTGCAGGTGATGCTTCAGCTGCTGCAGGTCTGGGTCGACGAGCGTGACCGACGCCCACGCCGCGAACGGCTCCGGCAGCAGGGCCGCGCCCTCGTGCCAGGCCTCGAGCAGCGGCGCGGCCTCTTCGCCCGGCAGCGTCTCGATGTCGAGCGGCGAGGACAGTGACACCAGGGCGAGGCGGCCGGCCGGTTCGAGGCGCGCTCGCAGGTCGGGGTCGTGGTCGTCGGGGTCGACCTGGAACGGGGCCTCGCCGTCCAGGTGCAGGACCCAGCCGTCCAGCCGAGGGGCAGTGCGGCGCCGGCGCAGGGCCTCGACGAGCTGCTGGGGCCACAGGTGGCCGTGGACGTCGATCGTGCGCCCCTCATCAGTGCCGCCACCGGAGGCCTCGAGCAGGTGCGCCACGGCTCCCGGACGGTCGGTGGGACCGGGGTCTGCCGTGCCGAAAAGCCCTAAGCCCATCACGTCCTCAATCCGGTTAAGCGATTCACTGAATCCCTTCAGTGAACCGCTTAAGTGAGGTGTAGTCAAGAGCTGGTGTCCGCCGTCTCGGATACGTTGTCCCCGTGAACGACCGAGAGCGGCGACCGACCCTGAGCGACATCGCTCGCGAGACGGGCCTGTCGGTCGCAGCCGTCTCGTACGCGCTGCGAGGCCTCCAGGTGCCGGAGGAGACCCAGGTGCGGGTGCGCGAGGCCGCCGACCGGCTGGGTTATGAGGTCAACCCCATCGCCCGCGCCCTCGCCTCGGGTCGGACCGACACCGTCGGGCTGCTGTGCGGCTCGTTGCACGACAGCTGGCAACAGGCGGTCGCTGCCGCGCTCGTCTCCGCCCTGCCCGAGGTGGGGCTTCGCGCGATCATCGTCGACGGGGGCTCGGATCCCGAGCACCAGCTTGCTGAGGCCAGACGGATGGTCAACCAGCGGGTCGACGCCATCATCGTGATGCCGATCGACCCGGCCGAGAAGCACTGGCGTGACATCTCTGACGCCGTGGCGGTCATCGCGGTCGGCGACGCGCTCCCCGGCGCCGCGCCGGCCGCCCAGATCGTCTACGACAACGACTTCGGGGTGCGCGATGGCCTCATCCGCCTCGCCGACCTGGGCCACCGGCATATCGCCGTGCTCTCACCCAACGACCTGCACACCCCCGACCGGCCCGCGGAGGACGTCGCCCGGCAGGTCAGCCGCGAGCTGGGCATTCGGGTCAGTCTGCACACGTGCGCCTACGACCTCGACTCGGCCAGCGATGTGGCCACGGAGGTGTTGAGGTCGCCCGATGCCCCGACGGCCTTCTTCGGCCTCGCCGACTCGATGGCCTGGGGGGTCTACTCGGCCGCAGCCGAGCTCGGCCTGAGGATCCCGGACGACGTGTCCGTCATCGGGTACGACGACACTCCCGTGTCTCGCCTGTTGCACCCGGCGCTGACGACCTACCGCTGGCCCATGGGTGAGCTGGTCGAGGCGGTCGTCAGCCGCACGCTGAAGGCGATCGAGGGGCGAGGCAAGAGCCGGAGGCTGGTGATCAGCCCCGTCCCGGTCCCGCGCGGCTCGACGGCCCCTCCCCCGTCGTGAGGGAGGGGCCGTCGAGCCGAGCAGGGGTGGCCGGCTGTGCGCTCAGCTCAGTCCGGCGCTCTTGAGGAACTCGGTCGCGACCTCGTCGGCGTCCTTCTTGTCGATGACGACCTCCTTGACGAGCCCCGCCAGCGTGGTGGTGTCGAGCTTGGCCGACACGGCGTTGAGGGCGGAGGAGACGGTGTCGTTGACCTTCGACTTGGTCATGAGCGGGACGACGTTCTGTGCCGCGAAGAGGAACTTCGGGTCCTGGAGCACGACGAAGCCGTTCGCCGGGATGTTCGGGTCGGTGGTGAACAGGTTGGCGGCCTGGACCTGACCGTTCTTGAGGGCCTGGACGGTGAGGGGGCCTCCCGCGTCGAGCGGCTTGAACTCCTTGAAGGTCAGGCCGTAGATCTTCTTGAGACCCGGCACGCCGGTCTCTCGGGTCTTCCACTCCGGCGGGCCACCGAGGACGAGGTCCTTGGCGGCTGGTCCGAGGTCGGCGATGGACGAGAGGTTGTACTTGGTCGCGGTGTCCTTCGTGACGACCACGGCGTCCTTGTCCTCCGCCGCCGACTTGTCGAGCACCGTGAGACCCGTCGGGAGGGCCGCCTTGAGCTCGTCGTAGACGGCCTGGGAGTCGGTCGCCTTGGCGGACTTGTTGAAGTACTGGTCGAGAACACCGGTGTACTCCGGGACGAGGTCGATGGAGCCGTCCTGCAGGGCCGGGATGTAGGTCTCACGGCTGCCGATGTTGGGCTTGGTCTCGACCTTGACACCCTTGGCCTCGAGTGCCTTTGCGTAGATGTTCATGAGCAGCTCGGACTCGGGGAAGTTGGCCGAGCCCACCGTGACGGTGCCGCTCGCCGCTGGTGAGCCGGCGTTGGTGGGCTGGTCCAGGGGGCTCCCCCCACCGCTCGAGCCGCAAGCCGCGAGACCGGCCAGAGCCAGTGCCGAGACCGACGTGAGAACCGTCTTGCTGTGCTTCATACTCTTCTCTTTCCTGTGGGCGCTGACCAAAGGGATCAGTTGACCGTGCCGACCGTGACGGTCGTGGTCGTGAGTGAGTCTGATGTGGACCGAGCCGCGGCACGACCACGGCCCGAACGGAACCTACCGGTGACTCCGCGTGAGACGACAAGCCGCTGGATGACGGCGGCCACCAGGTCGATGGCGAGCGCCAGCGCCGCGACGAGCACGGCTCCGGATGCCATCTGGGGGTAGTCGCGGACGGCGAGCCCGTCGATGAGGAAGCGGCCGAGCCCGCCGAGACCCGCCGTGGCGGCGATGGTCGCCGTGGCGACGACCTGTAGCAGGGCCGAGCGCAGTCCCGAGAAGATCAGCGGGAGCGCGCACGGCACCTCGACCTTGAACAGCACCTGCCACCCGCGCATCCCCATCCCGCGCGCGGCATCCCGGGCCGCGGGGTCGACCTCGTCGATCCCGGCATACGTGCCCGCAAGGATCGGGGGGATCGCCAGCACGATGAGGACGATGAGGCTCGGGAGCAGGAACGCGAGATCGCCCGAAAGGCTCGGTCCCAGCCACAGGACGATGAAGTAGAGCAGGCCAAGGGTCGGGATGGCTCGGGCGAAGCCCGAGATGTTGACGACGGCGAACTTGCCGCGCCCGGTGTGGCCGACCCACATGCCGGCCGGGATCGCGATGATCGCCGCGATGCCCGTCGCGAGGAAGACGTACTGGATGTGCTCGAAGAGCCGCTGGACGATGTCGTCGCGGTTGGCCGGGTCCGTGAGCCAGCTGATGATGTCGTTGACCATCAGGCGGTCCTCCCTCGGGTCCAGGGGGTGAGCAGCCAGGTGACGACCACGATGATGACGTCGAAGAGCAGCGACAGCACGCCGCACGCGATGATGCCGGTGACGATCGGTGCGAAGAAGTCGCGGTTGAAGCCGTCGGTGAACAGCGAGCCGAGCTGCTCGACCCCGATGATCGCGGCGACGCTCACGATGCTGACGTTGCTGACTGCGGCCACGCGCAGGCCGGCCGAGATGACCGGCACGGCCAGCGGCAGCTCGACGCCGAGCAGCCGCCGGACCGGGCGGTACCCCATCGCGTTGGCGGCCAGCCGCACGTCGTCAGGCACCGCGCCGAGCCCGTCGGCGACCGTCCGGACGAGCAGCGCCACCGTGTAGATCGTCATGGCGACGAGCACGTTGTTCGGGTCGAGGATCTGGGTGTGCAGGATGCCGGGAAGAAGGATGAACACGGCCAGCGACGGCAGCGTGTAGAGCAGACCGGTGCCGATGATGAGCGGCGGGTAGAGCCACGAGTAGCGGCGGGCCAGCCAGCCGACGGGCAGGGCGATGAGCAGGCCGAGCAGCAGCGGGACGCCGGCGAGGTAAGCGTGCTCGACGAACAGGTCCCACACGTCGTCGATGTGCGAGGTGAACCAGTCCATCAGTCGACACCGGCCTCCGACACGGCGGCGACGCTCTGCGTCGGCGCTTCGCGCTGGCTCACCGCGGCCGCCTCGATGGGCTCGATGAGGTCGCGAGCGCGGACGGTGCCCACGAAGGCGCCGTCCGGCCCGACGATGACGCCCCGGCCGGAGGGCGCGGACAGGGCCGCGTCGAGGGCCTGCCGCAGCGAGCCCTCGGTCGAGCCGACCGTGCCTCCGCGGTGCAGCGCCTCGGTGGTCACGGGCCCGCGCAGTCCTGCCTGCTCGACCCATCCGAGCGGGCGCCGCTGCTCGTCGAGCACGAGCACCCACGGGTCGCTGGTGACCGCGCGGACCTCCGCCTCCGACGCGCCGAGGCGGGTGGTCGGCTCGGACATGGTGGGGAACGGCGCGCTGCGGAAGCCGAGCGTGCGATAGCCGCGGTCGCGCCCGACGAAGTCGGCGACGAAGTCGTCGACGGGGCGGGCCAGCAGCTCCTCCGGCGGTGCGAGCTGGGCCAGCTTGCCACCGACCCGGAGCACGGCCACCTGGTCGCCCAGCTTGATCGCCTCGTCGATGTCGTGGGTGACGAAGACGATCGTCTTGCCGATCTCGCCCTGGAGCCGCAGGAACTCCTCCTGGAGCTGGTCGCGCACGATCGGGTCCACCGCGCTGAACGGCTCGTCCATGAGCATCACCGGCGGGTCGGCCGCCAGCGCGCGAGCCACCCCGACTCGCTGCTGCTGACCACCGGAGAGCTGCGACGGGTAGCGCTTCGCGAACGACTGGGGCAGACCGACGCGGTCCATCAGCTCGAGCGCCCGGCTCGTCGCCTTCGCGCGGTCCCACCCGAGCAGCAGGGGGACGGTCGCGATGTTCGCGACGATGGTCTTGTGCGGGAACAGGCCCGCGTGCTGGATGACGTAGCCGATCCCGCGGCGCAGCTCGGCGCTGTCCATGGAGGACGTGTCACGGTCGTCGACCATGATCCGGCCGCTGGTGGGCTCGATCATCCGGTTGATCATGCGCAGCGACGTCGTCTTGCCACAGCCGGACGGGCCGACGAGAACCGTGATCTTTCCGGTGGGCGCGGTCAGGCTGAGCGCGTCGACGGCGACGGTGCCGTCGGGGTACTCCTTGGTCACCGACTCGAAACTGATCATCGGCTGGTCACCTCACTGGTGTCGTGGGTCGGGAACAGGGTGCGCGCGATCGTTCGAGCCTCCGCGGCGACGGCCTTGCCGACGTCACGGCTTCGTTCTGGGTCTAGACGATAGGAGGGACCGACGACATTGAGGGCTCCCGCAACGCCGCCGATCCACGTGATGGGAGCAGCGATGGCCGTCACGTCCTCCTCAACACTCGAACGCACGACCACGTAGCCCCATTCCGGCGTGCGCCCCTGCAGGACGGCGCCGATGGCCGTGGTCTCCAGTGGGACGGTGCGCCCGACCCACCCGGCGTGTCGGATCGAGTACGTACCCTCTGCCATCGCGATGTAGACGGCCCGGTCCGGACCGCTCGTGATGGCGAGATAGGTCGACTCGCCGCAGCGGGCGCACAGCCGCTGCAGTGCCGGCTCCGCCGCCTTGATCATCTGGTTGCGCCCGAGGGCCGCAGCCCCGAACCGGAACGAGAGCGCTCCGGGATGGAAGTCGCCTCCCGGGTCGCGACTCACGAAGTCGAGCACCTCGAGAGTGCGCAGGAGCCGCAGGGCGGTCGTCGGGGACAGCCCGACGGCCCGAGCACACTCGGACAGGCTCGTCGGCGCCGACTCGCACACGTGGGCGAGGAGCCCGAGCGCACGCTCGACAGAACGGGTTGATGAGGGGCCGCTCGTCGACGGTCGCGCTGCGTCGGCGTTCGGCTCCGGATGTGCGGCGGCTCGCCCTGGCTCAGGGCGGCCTGCGGGCCGCACTGCGGTGGACTGCTCTGGTCGTGTCATCGGTGACACCTCGTCGCGCCTTCGAGCCTGAGTCTGGCTGGTCTCTCGGGACGGTCGCTCTGGACGGTGGATCCGGACGTCGACCTGGGACGGTCAAGGGCTTTCATTGTGTGGCATTCCCTTGCTGCCTAGTGGCAGTCTGGCACAGTACACCTCACGCGCGACACCCTTTGGCGCAGGAAATCTCATCCAGGATCTCGAGGACCGCACATGACCATCACGCTGACCGGCCGGAACCTCACCGTCGAGGCCATCGAGTCGCTCGGCGCCGGGACGTCCTTCGACGTCGAATCCGGTGCGGCATACGCGGTGGGCCGGGGTGCCCAAGCGGCTCGGGAGGCCGCCCGGCTGCGGCCCGTCTACGGCCGCACCTCGGGGGTCGGCGCGAACCGCGACCAGGCGACCACGTCAGCCAACCCCGGGCGAGCGCTCCTGCGCAGCCACGCCGCGGGGTTCGGTGGCACGTTCCCCGCGGCGACTGTTCGCAGCGCCTTGGCCGTCCGCGTGAACCAGCTGCTCTGCGGAGCCTCGGGGGCCACCCCCGCTCTGCTCGACGCCCTCGTCGTCGCGGCGAGAGGCACCGACGCCGAACTGCCCGTCATCCACCGTCGCGGCTCTATCGGGACCGGGGACCTGACCGCCCTCGCCGAGGTCGGCCTGACCCTCCTCGGCGAGCGGCCACGAGCCGACGGGACGACGAGTCCGGAGGTCGACTTCGACGAGGCCGACGCGCTGCCGCTCATGTCGAGCAGTGCCTTCACCCTCGCGGAGGCGGCGCTCGGCTGCGTGGAGATCTGGCGGCTCGCGGGCGTCGCGACGAAGGTCTGCGCCCTCTCCTTCGTGGCGCTGCGGGGCAACCCGGAGGCCTTCGGCCCGGCGGTGCAGCACGTGACGCCGTTCGCGGGCGCAGTCGCCGTGGCTGCCGCCGTCCGCGGCCTCGTGGAGCCGCAGGCCGGCGAGCCCGCCCAGCTGCAGGACTTCTTCGGGCTGCGCACCTTCCCGCAGGTGCACGGGCCGCTGGTCGACCGTCTGAACGACCTGAGCGACGTCGTGGAGGCGCTCGTCAACGCGGGCAGCGAGAACCCGGCCGTCGTGCGCCACGACCCGCCCGAGGTTGCCCATCATGGCGGCTTCCACCAGGCCTACCTCGCCCTCGCCGTCGACTCGGCCCTGCTGGCGCTGGTCGGCTCGGCTCACACAGGCGCCTCGCGCCTCGCCCACCTGCTGACCGATCCCGCGACCGGTCTTCCGCGTTTCCTCGCCGGACCGGAGGCGGGCTCGTCCGGCCTCCTCATCCTGGAGTACGACGCCGCCTCGGCCATGGCGCTCCTGCGTGATGCGGCTGCTGCCCCACGGTCGGTGCAGTGGGCGACGGTCTCCGCCGGTGTCGAGGACGGCGCGAGCCACGCCAGCGCAGCCGCTGCCCGGCTCGCCGACGCTGCCGGCGCCTACCGGCAGCTCATCGCCCTCGAGCTCGTGACCGCGGTCCGTGCGCTGGGGATGACCGGCCAACCCGTCGTCGGCGAGCTCGCAGACCTGTTGCAGCGCTGCTCGGACCTTGCCGGCGAGCCCGACGACCACGACCTCGCCCCCGCCGTCGAGGCGGCGGGCCGCATCGTCGACCAGCTCGCCGCGGAGGCGACGCGCCACGGCGCGTGAGACCCACGCCTGCCTCCTGGCCGAGCGCGCTCGGGGGCGCGCTTGCCCCCTCACAGTCGAGTGGGCGCCCCGTCACAGCTCGTATGCCGTCAGATGTCGATCGTGACGCCGCCACCGTGCACGAGGCGGGCGACCACCGCCCCGATGGGGCCGGACCGCGGCTCGCCGGACCCACCGAGCTCGGTCGCGAACGTGGCCGCCACGATGTCTGTCACGAGCACCGTCCACAGGTGTGCGCGAACGAGCATCGCGTGATCCGACCGCGCGACGCGCACGAGCGACGCGTCGAGGCCGTCGGCCTGCATCTTCTCCACCCGCTCGCGGCTGCGGGACAGCCCGCAGATGATGTCCCGGTCACCGTGGATGAGCACCGTTCGGCGCCCGTCGGACGGCACCGGGTCGCTCGGCTCGATCCACGGGGCGAGACCGATCACGAGGCGGACGCCCTCCTCGTCACCGACGTGCATCGACACCCGGCCACCCATCGAGTGGCCCACGAGGACGATCGGCACCCCGGGGTAGGTCGCCCGCACCTGGCTGAGCGCCCAGCGCGCGTCGTCCACAGGCATGGCCGACTCGCCGTTCCAGCCGCGGACCCGGAAACGCAGCCGGGCGACCGCGAGCGGCCCTGGCACCTTCTTCAGGGCCCTCGCGAACGGCACGAGCCGCGCGACGTTGTGCGACCACGGGTGGTTCGGCTCGAACCCCTCGATCGCGCCACCGTGCATGACGAGCGCGACGGCGCCGGCGTGCTGGGGGCGAGCGTCCCACGACAGGGCCGCCAACGGCATCCGGCTCGGGTCGTCGGGAGGGGCTGCGGCTGAGGCCTGGTCAGGGGACGACGTCGTGCTCACACCTTGGTGCGGTGGAAGTTCTTGAACGACCGGCTGGCCGTCGGCCCGCGCTGACCCTGGTAGTGCGAGCCGTATGCCGCTGAGCCGTACGGGTTCTCGGCGGGCGAGCTGAGTCGGAAGAAGCAGAGCTGCCCGATCTTCATGCCTGGGTAGAGCACGATCGGCAGGGTCGCAACGTTGGAGAGCTCGAGCGTCACGTGACCCGAGAAACCGGGGTCCACGAACCCGGCCGTCGCGTGGGTCAACAGGCCGAGACGGCCCAGCGAGCTCTTGCCCTCGACCCGCGCCGCCAGGTCGTCGGGAAGCGTCACCGTCTCGAGCGAGGACCCGAGGACGAACTCGCCCGGGTGCAGCACGAAGACGTCCTCCTCGGACTGCACCTCGACCAGCCGGGTCAGCTCGGGCTGCTCCGCCGCCGGGTCGATGTAGGGGTACTTGTGGTTGTCGAACAGGCGGAAGTACTTGTCGAGGCGCACGTCGATGCTCGACGGCTGGACCATCGCAGGGTCCCAGGGGTCGAGCACGACGCGGCCGGCGTCGACCTCGGACCGGATGTCCTTGTCGGAGAGCAGCACGGGGTCGAGGCTACCGCGCCCGCCCGTCGACCTTCCGCGACGTCGGTGGCTGCCCCTACGTTGGGGCGATGACAGCGGGGACGGACGGGACGGACGACGAGACCGATGGCGTGACCGACCTGGCGCGCCAGTTCCAGCGGCTCGTGCAGCGGATGATGCAGACCATGCCGGACGACGGGCCACCCGGCGCAGCGCTCGAGCCGGTGCTCTCGGAGCATCTTGGCGTGCCCGTCGTGGGACTGCCGGTGGTCACCGAGGCCGTGCCGCCCCACCGCGGGGTCGACGCCGACATCGCGCTCGCCCTGCTGGCCGATGAGAATCCGGACGCGCGGCTCATCGGCCTCACGGGCGACATGCGCCACCACATGACGCTCGGCGACCTGCTGCAGTTCGGCGGTCACGGGCCCGTGCGCATCGGCCAGGTCGACTACCTCCAGATGGACACCGGCCCCGGGCCCGAGGACCGCCGGCAGGTCGTGACGTCGGGGATCCGGCTCTTCACGCATCTCGGACAGCCGGTCGTGGTCAGGGTCCAAGGCCGCAACCCGCACTACGGCCGGGAGACCGGCATGGTCGAGGTCATCGCAGCGGAGCACGCGGTGAGCGAGGCGCTCATCGCCCGGATGCGACAGCTGATGGACGAGCACAGCGTCATCCGCGGCAAGGTCGTCACCCTCGCCGAGGACCCGTACGGCATGGGCATGGCCGGGATCACCTTCCTCGCGCGGCCCACCCTCGACCGCGCCGATGTCGTGCTGCCGGACGGCATGCTCGACCGGGTCGGCAACCACGTCATCGGCATGGGCGCCCATCGTGAGCGCCTGCGCGCCCACGGTCAGCACCTCAAGCGCGGCATCCTGCTCTACGGCCCGCCCGGCACCGGCAAGACCCACACCGTGCGGTTCCTCGTCGGCGCGGCTCCGGAGTCGACCGTCGTCCTGCTCTCCGGCGGCTCGCTGCGTCATATCCACGCGGCGGCCAAGATCGCGCGGGCGCACCAGCCGTCCATCGTCGTCCTCGAGGACTGTGACCTCGTCGCCGAGGACCGGTCGCTCGGGATGGGGACCTCGCCACTGCTCTTCGAGGTGCTCGACGCCCTCGACGGGCTCGACGCGGACGCCGACGTCGCCTTCGTCCTGACGACCAACCGGGTCGAGGACCTCGAGGTCGCGCTCGCCCAGCGGCCCGGCCGCGTCGACCTCGCCGCCGAGATCCCGCTGCCCGACCTGCAGGGCCGGCTCGCCCTGCTGCACCTCTACGGCGGCCACCTCTTCGGCGCCGAAGCCCGGTCCGCGGCAGCGGCCCGCTCGGAGGGCACCACTGCGTCCTTCGCCAAGGAGCTGGTGCGGCGGGCCGTGCTCGCCGCGGCCGTCGCCGACGAGCCGCCCGCCGACGACCATCTGGGCCTCGCCCTCGACGAGCTGCTGTCCGATACCGAGCGGCTGACCCGCAGCCTGCTCGGTGTCGGCGCCGGGATCGCCGGCTGGGGTCCCGACGGACCGCCGGGCGGCTGGGCAGGCGAGCCGGACGGCATACCCATTGGTCCCGGGCCGCTGACCCGGCCGCCGAGGGGTCGGTGGGCCACGACGTCGTTCGGCTGGTTCGGCCCCCCGCCTCCCGGCGTCCAGATGCCGTCACCCGAGCCCTGACGCGGGTCAGCGGGTTCGGCCGGGTCAGCCGGCGAACTCGCGCACCGGTAGGCCGGGCACGTCGACACGCACCCGGAAGACGGCGCCGGCCTCGGGCTCGGGATCGTCCAGGTTCTCGCGCGAGGTCGTCAGGTAGAGCGTGCGCAGGTCCTCGTCTCCGAACGTGCACGCGGTGACCAGGCGGACCGGGAGCTCGACGTCGGCCAGGACCTGCGCGGCCGGCGAGTAGCAGCGCACTCGGCCCGCTCCGTTGAGCGCCACCCAGACGTTGCCCGCACTGTCGACCGTGAGACCGTCCGGGTTCCCTTCGTCATCCGGACGGGAGCCGGGTCCGTGGAACGGGCGCTGGTTCGCCAGCTCCCCGTCGACGACATCGAACATGTCGGTCCCGGCCGGGGTGTCGTTGTAGTAGGCGAGCCGACCGTCGGGCGAGAAGTCGAGCCCGTTCGAGATGGTCACATCGGGCAGCACGACCTCGACGGTTCCGTCGGGGTCGACGCGGTAGAGCCGCGCCCCGCCCGGGGTGCGGTCGTAGGCCATCGAGCCGCAGTAGAGCCGGCCGAGCGGGTCGATACCGCCCTCGTTCATGCGCACGCCGGGGTCGTCCCACAGCGTGAGCCAGGGCTCCGGCATCGAGGCGACGTCGTCCGCGCGCGCGAGACCCCGCTCGGTGCCGACGATCCACCCGCCGTTGCTGCGCGGGCGGATGAACGCGGCGACCTCACCGACGTGCATCCGCTCGACTCGGCCCGTCGGGTCGAGGCTCAGCACGTCCCCGGCGAGCAGGTCCACCCAGCGCAGCCCGCCCCAGGTCGGCGACCACACCGGACCCTCACCGTGGTAGCAGAGCGGGTCGGTGACCTGCTCGGCCACGAGCCGGGTCTCGGCGATGTCTTCGGGCTTGTCATCGGTCATGTCAGCTCCACTGTCAGAACCACTGTCAGAACCACTGTGGTGTCTTGGGGTCAGCTCCACCAGACGCCGACGTAGTGGTGTCCCTCGGGGATCTGCGGTGCGTCGACCAGCCATTCGATCGTCAGGGCCGGGCCTCCGCTGGGCTGGGGCTCCGCGGCGGCGATGATCCCGTCGACCTCGCGCGGCATGAGGGTGGTGATCACCGCGACCCCGCTGGCATAAGGCCACTCGTCCGCCGGGTAGGTCTGGAACTCCAGGCGGTCGAGCTCGACGCGGACATCGTGGACGTCGGGGCGCTCACGCAGGTCCAGCAGGGTTCGGCGGACGTCGTCGAGCAGGACGTCATCGGCGCGGTCCGGAGCGATGCACCACTCGCAGTCGTTGCCGTCGAAGAACTGCTCGAGGGTCACAGCCACCTGCGACTGTGCCCCGCCTCGGGATCGGACGTGGTCGATGAAGGCGGCCTGCTTGTCGTTGTCCATGGCGTGTGGAGGTCCTCGGGACGACTCTCGTCGGTCGGTGATCGGCGATGGCTCGGCGTCGGCTACACTGACGCCGCGTGCCGCCTCAGGCTCACCCCACATCGTGTGTGGCGACCTCGGCTGCGGCCCGTGCGAGCGTAGCTCAATGGTAGAGCGCCAGCTTCCCAAGCTGGATACGCGGGTTCGATTCCCGTCGCTCGCTCCACGCCGAAGCCGCTGGTCGGGACCCGTTTCCCGGCCAGCGGCTTCGTCTTTGCTCCCCACGCGTCGCCTCGCGCGCACCACAGTCGATCACCTGGTCGCGTGTGGGCTGGACCAGCGGGCCAAGCCCGCGACAACCCTCCAACTGGTCGACAGTTGTGGCCGGTTCGCGGCCGAGGCCTCATCTCACGGCGTCATCTCACGTGGCGCGGGTGGCGCAATGGGGGCACACTGTCCCGGTGATCGGCGCCGATTTCGACCGTGTCCTCGCTGAGGCACAGGCCGGGGACGAGGCGGCCTTCGCACAGCTGTGGCGCGACCTCAACCCACCGCTGTTGCGCTACCTGTCCCTCGGTGGCGAGGCCGCCGAGGAGGTTGCCGCCGAGACGTGGGCGACGGTGGTCAAGGGCCTGCGCGCCTTCGTCGGGGATGAACCGGCTTGGCGTGCTTGGGTATTCACGACCGCCCGCCGTCGCGCCGTCGACATCGGCCGCAAGCGCGCCCGCGAGGCAGGGCTCGGCTGGCGCGCCAGCACGTGGGCCTCCGACCACACTCCCGACTGCGCGGACCTCGTCGTCGAGCTGGCCTCGACAGAGGACGCGCTGCGGATGGTTCGCCGGCTGCCCGTCCTGCAGGCCGAGGTGGTGCTGCTGCGGATCGTTGCCGGACTGCCTGTCGCGGAGGTCGCCGCGGTCACCGGGCGCACCCCGGGCGCCGTCCGCGTGGCCTGCCACCGTGGCCTGCAGACGCTGGCCACCTGGGTCGCACAGACCGACCCGGAACCGGGTGTAACAACCGCAGACTCCCGAGCGCTTCGAGGGTGACATGAGCGACCAGATCCCCCACCTGCCCCAGGCAGCCGACGACGACCCGGCCATCGAGCGGTTGTCGGCGCTGCTTGCTGCGCCCGCGACCGAGCACGAGCTGAGCGGTCTCGACGCGGCGCTGGTGGGGTTCCGGGCCGCCCAGGTCGACGCCCTCTCCCCGACCCCGCAACGGAGACCCTCCATGCTGTCCAGCCTCACCCGTGCCAAGCTCGCGGCGACGATCGCCGCAGCGACCATCGGTGTCGGCGGCGTCGCCGCCGTCGCCGTCAGCGCGCGTCACCAGCCTGCCGCGACCCCGAACGCCCACTCCTCCGTCGCCGCCACCCCGACCATGCCTGCGGGCGCCGCGGCCGCAGGGGACCAGGCAGCCACCCCCACGGGCGCCCCGACGGGCACTCCGGTCGGACCCGATGCCACGGGGTCCGCGGCGCACGGGCTGTGCACCGCCTGGGCAGCGCACGAGGCCGGCAGCGGCGAAGCCCTAGGCGCGATCGCGTTCAAGAACCTCGCCACGGCCGCCGGCGGCGCCGACAAGGTCGCGACCTTCTGCGCGACGGTCACCGCGCCCGGCAAGTCGGGCGACCACCCGACCGGCAAGCCCGCGACCCTGCCCACGCCGACCGACGCGGGCAAGCCCGCCGACCCGGGCAAGCCGGCGACGCTGCCCACGCCCACCGATCCCGGCAAGCCCGCGACCGTGCCGACGCCCACCGCGACCCACCCGACCGGTCGCCCCTGAACCTCCCCTCCCAGCCCCCCGAACCCAGCCGTATGCCGCCTCGTCCCTCCCTGCGGCATACGGCTGGGTTGCGCTGAGGCGCACTGGGTCCCTAGCGGGCCGGTGGTCCTGCCGAGAAGAACACTCCCCGCCGCACGACAGTCGCCAGGGGGTCGGTGCCTCGAACGTCCGGAGGCACCGACCCGGGTGATGGTGGATCAGTAGATGGTGACGCCGTAGGCGTTCGCGGCTTCCCGCACGGGCTGGAAGAACGTGGTGCCGCCAGAGGTGCAGTCCCCGCTGCCGCCGGACGTGAGACCGAGCGCCTTGGTGCCGTCGTAGAGCGGGCCACCGGAGTCGCCGGGCTCTGCGCAGACCGTGGTCTGGATCAGACCCGAGACCGTTCCGCCACCCTGGTAGCGGACCGTGACGTTCAGGGCGGTCACGGTGCCGGAGTGCGTGCCGGTCGTCGAGCCGGTGCGTCGGACGGACTCGCCCACGAACGGGTCGGCGACGGCATACCCACCGGGGTGCGACAGGGAGAGGTTGTCGTAGCGCACCAGCGCGTAGTCGTTGCCAGGGAAGCTGTAGTTGATCGTGGGGCCGATCAGCGTGGTGTGGCCTGCGTTGGTGTACCACGTCTTGGCGACCTTGCCGCAGTGGCCGGCGGTGAGGAAGTAGAACGTGCTGCCCTGGACGACATTGAAGCCGAGTGAGCAGCGGTAGCGACCACCGTAGATCGCGTCGCCGGCCGCCACGAGCGGCCGGAAGGCGCCCGCTACGCGCTCGACCCGGACCGCTGCTGCGTTGGTGCCCGCGGCCTTCTTCAGGGTCGCGACGTCGGCGGCAGAGACGGTGCTGTCTGCGGTGACGACGACCTGTCGCGTCGCCGAGTCGGTGTACCAGGCGATACCGCGCACGCCTGACCTGTTGACCGCCTGGCTGACGCCGGCCAGCTGGCTGTCAGTGGAACCACCTGGGGCCGCCGGGGCAGCAGCAGGCAGGAGCAGCGCCGAGGCTGCGGCGAGCCCAGCGCCGGCTGCGAGCAGCCGGGTGGCTCTACGGGACAGGCGGCGGGGGTGGAGCGATGGTGTCAACACGGATCCTCCTCGGGGCTGTGGAACGAGCTGGGTCGGTCGAGGGTCGGCTCCGCAAGCGCACCGCGGGCGACGCGGGGCAGGCTCTCCGTCGCCCACTGTGACACAGAAGTGCCGATTGCGAACCTTGAAACAGTCGACGAGCGATGCCACAAGACACGGAAGCCAGTCCATTCGTCCGCATCGGGGCACCGCTCAGCATCCTCCCAGTCGTGCGCGGAGCCTGTGAGAAAACTCAGAGATGAATGGCCGACAGGGCTACAATTCGGGTTTAGGGAACAGTAGGCTGAACTCATCCTGAAAATGTGCCGACCGCAGCCTGGGGAAACGCAAATGTATCCCCCTCTTCGGCATTCAGTGCCAGATGACGGGATATAGGCCGACGAATCTGGATCTCCTTGCATAGCAGTCGATTCGACTGTGGCCAGGAGGCTGGCAAAGCCTCACAGTCACGGCACATCAGGCCCTTTGTGCGGAGTGGATCTTGACGGGCAAATGCCGCCCGATTCTGCGTTTTCCCACGGCCCGCGCGCCCTGGTCATACCTTGATAGAGGGACGTGCTGGACGGGGTGCCGGATTCGTCTGTCAGGCGCCGATGTCAGCCGTGGCCGCAAAGTGCCTCTGCACGATCCGCACCGGATCGGGGGCCGGGATACCGGTTCAAACAATTGGAGACACCATGAAGGGTTCATGGCTCATGTCTCGAGGGCGGCCCGATCCCGGGCCGAACGGGAAGGCGCCACGGCTGCGTCGACGGACCACGGCCATGGTGGCCGCCGCCACGCTCGCCCTGACCGGCTACGTCGCGACGTCGGCGAGCGCCAACCTCCCGGGCAGCACCTTCGAGGGCAACGACGGCAACCTCGTCGTCAACACGTCAGGCAACACCGACTGGAACAACGTCTCAGGGCGCGCCCTCGGCGTTGACATCGCCAACTCGCAGGCGGACAACGCCTTCGGAAACGGCGCCAAAGAGGATGTGGCCTCGACGACCATCGTCGACGGCTCGATCCCGCCGAACAAGAACAACCTCAGCCGCTTCTACGAGGCGAACGAGCAGCTCGCCAACGGCGACATCATGCTCTACCTCGGGTGGGAGCGGCTGGTCAACATCGGCAACGCCAACCTCGACTTCGAGATCAACCAGAAGCCGACCGCCGGGTGGACCAGCTCCACGCAGGGCCCGATCACGATCAACCGTACGGCCGGCGACCTGCTCGTCACCTATGACTTCAGCGGCTCGGGGAACCCGACGCTGGGTCTCAACACGTGGGTGACCACGGGCTCGACCAGCCAGTGCTTCGCGTCCAACTCGCTGCCGTGCTGGGGCAAGCACGTGAACCTTTCGGGGGCGAACTCCGAGGGTGCCGTGAACTCGGTCAGCATCAGCGACACCATCGGCTCGAACAACGTGCTCGGTGGGCCGAACCAGCCCGGGACCCTCACCGCTGGGCTGTTCGGTGAGGCGGCCATCAACCTGACCGCGGCCGGCGTCTTCCCGCCCGGCGTGTGCGAGGCCTTCGGCAGCGCGTTCGTCAAGAGCCGCTCGTCGTCATCGTTCACCGCCGAGCTCAAGGACTTCATCGCGCCGGTGGGCGTCTCGATCAGCAACTGCGGGTCGATCACGATCAACAAGGTCACCCAGAACGCACCCGCGGGCGACAACACGACGTTCAGCTACACCACGACCGGCACCGGCCTGTCCGACTTCGGGCTCAAGAGCGGCGGCACCAAGCAGTTCATCCCGCTCAACGCCGGCTCCTACTCGGTCACCGAGGGCACCCTCCCGGCCGGCTGGGACCTCAACAACCTGACGTGTGACACGGCGACCGGGGTCACCATCGACAAGGCCGCCGCGAAGGTGTCGATCAACCTGGCCAGCGGCGAGAACGTCACCTGCACGTACACGAACCACTTCACGAACAGTCCAGGCATAGTGACGTCGGCAACGACGCCGGTGAATGTCGGAACGACGGTCCATGACACCGCGACGCTCTCCGGCGCCTCGTCCGGTGCAGGCGGATCGATCACGTTCAAGCTCTACCCGACCAACCAGTGCACAGCCGGTTCAGAGGTCTTCACCAACACCCAGCCGGTGAGTGGCAACGGAAGCTACACGTCGGGCAGCTACACGACGACCGCCGTGGGCAGCTTCTACTGGATCGCCTCCTACAGCGGCGACGCCAACAACAACGCCGTCAGCGGAGCATGCAAGGACTCCGGTGAGCTCAGCGTCGTCAACCCGTTCACCCCGACGATCGTCACGCACGCGACCGACTCGATCGTGGTGGGCAACACCGTCCACGACGTGGCGACGCTCTCCGGCGCGACGACCGACGCCACGGGCAACGTTACGTTCACCTTGTACAGCGACAACAAGTGCACCGTCCAGGTGTTCAGCGCCTCGCAGCCGGTGAACGGCAACGGTGACTACTCGTCGGGCAACTTCACCCCCACCATCGTCGGCACGTACTACTGGATCGCGAGCTACAGCGGCGACTCCAAGAACACGTCCGCGACCGGCAAGTGCGGCGACCTCAACGAAGCCAGCACCGTCATCCAGATCGGCCCGGGCATCGCGACCCACGCGACGCCGTCCATCACGATCGGCGCCTCGCTCAGCGACACCGCGACGCTGTCCGGTGGTCTGGCGCCGACGGGCACGATCACCTTCAAGCTGTACCCGACCAACCAGTGCACGCCGGGCTCCGAGGTCTTCACCAACACCGTTCCGGTGAGCAACGGCAACGGCGACTACCCGACGAGCGCGAGCTTCACGCCGACCACGGTGGGGAGCTACTACTGGATCGCCACCTACAGCGGTGACACCAACAACGCAGCGGCAGCAGGCAGCTGTGGCGACTCCGGTGAGGTCAGCGTCGTCAACCAGGCGCACCCGCAGATCAGCACCACGGCAACCCCGTCGGTGACGATCGACTCGACCATCTCCGACGTCGCTCACCTGACGGGTGGGGTGGCCCCGACCGGGACGATCACGTTCCACCTGTTCAGCGACAACGCCTGCCAGAACGAGATCGTTGCGGCCCAGAGCGTGAAGAACGTGACCGGCAACAACGACTACTTGTCCGACGCCTACACCCCGACCGTGGTCGGCACGTACTACTGGATCGCCGTCTACAGCGGGGACACCAACAACGCTGGTGCGACCGGAGCCTGCGGTGACCCCAACGAGTCCAGCACGGTCAACAAGGGTCCGGCCAGCCTGACCACCACGCAGACACTGCGCCCGCAGGACGCGGTCAACGTCGTCTCCGGGGTGGGCGGCACGCCGTCGGGCACCGTCACGTTCTCGTTGTTCGACCCGAGCAACCAGACGTGCGCGGCAGCCGGCTCCGCACCGGTCTACACCGAGACGGTTCCGCTCAACCTGTCCGGATCGGCAGTGACCAACAACAGCTCGTTCACGATCAGCAGCGCCACCTCGTCTCAGTACAAGTGGCTCGTCAGCTACTCGGGCGACGCCAAGCACCTCGGCATCACCGGGAAGTGCGGCGACGAGAGCTTCACGCTGTCGATCGACAACGGAGGCACGGTCACGAGCCCGTGACCTGACTCCCGGCACTGCGTGCCGAGCAGCCGTATGCCGTGTGGCACACCTCTCCCCACACCACGCGGCATACGGCCGGCCCGGTCGATGCGCCGGTGCAGACTCAAAGGCGGTCATGAAGGCTCAGACGAAGCTGCCGAAGCCCCTCGAGACGAGGACTCGGGTGGACAGGCCGCCCGTGCCGTTGCCTTTGTAGACGTAGAGGTAGCCGTTCGGGGCCAGAGCGAGCAGGTCGTTGCGCCGGTCGCCGGTGAAGTCGCCCATGCCCGCGAGCTGCGTGAACGCATTCCAGCCCTTGCTGGTGCCGATCTGCTTCCTGTAGCGGAAGCCCCCGGCTCCGTTGCCGGCATAGAGCCAGAGCGTGCCGTCCGTCTTGCGGGCGACGAGGTCGTTGCGGCGGTCAGCGTCGAGGTCCCCGACGCCCACGACGCTGCTGAAGGTCTGCCAGCCGCTGCCGATCTTCTTCGGCGCGTAGAAGTGCGTCCAGTCCTTGTTGGACCACAGGTACATGTCACCGGCGTCGGTGATGGTCAGCACGTCGGCCTTGGCGTTTCCGTTGAAGTCACCCGGCGTGACGATGTGCCGGTAGGTGTTGAACTTCGACGGCAGGATCGAGTTCATGCCAATGAGGCGGTTGCCGTTGTAAGCCCACCACGACTCGTCCCATCCGGTGTAGGAGACCGAAAGAACGTTGCCGCCGAAGAAGTCCTCGGTCGGCTTGGCCAGCGCGGGCAGCAGGGCGCGCAGCTCGCCCAGGCCGGACCTGACCTTGGTGCCGCCGGAGATGCCGCCGACGCCGTTGCCGCGGTAGATGTAGGCGACGTTGCTCCGGGTCACCCCGACGATGTCGGCCCGGCCGTCGTTGCTGACGTCGCCGGTGATGAAGAGCCGCTGCACCGCACGCGGTGTCGCCTTCGCTACGCGTGCCGGGCCGAGGCCCACCCCGTTCCGCGCGCGGACGGAGAAGCTGTACGCCGTGTTGTTGGTCAGACCGGGGATGGTGATGGTCATCGCGCCGGCACTGGCCGTGTAGGACTTGCCGCCGGGCGACACGGTGATCGCGTAGCCCGTGAGCGGGCTGTTGCCGAGGTCGTCCGGAGGGTTCCACTCCACCCGCGCCGATCCGCTGTGCGGGATCGCGCCGGCATAGGAAGGCGCCGTCGGCGCAGCGGCGACGTCGACGTCGAGCGCGGCAAGGTCGAACGTGTGCGTGGACGGACAGGTCCGGTTGCAGTGGAGAGCGCCGCCACGCTGATACACGCTGTAGTTGCCCGCCTTGTCGATGAGAGTCACCTCGCCGACGGTCCACCTGCCGGTGCTGACCTGCGGCACCACGCCTGAGGCGACCCCGGTGCTCGTGGGCTTGGCCACGAGGTCCCAAGCGAACGGGCTCTGCCAGCTGGCTGACGAGTCGTACCGGATGGTGATGCTGTCGAGGTCGGGCTCGGACACCTCATACGCGATCGTTGCGGCTGCGCCGCTGACGAGGAGCTTCTTCGGAACGGCGATGCTGGACAGGACGGGCGAGCTGAGGTCCAGAGGCGAGCCCGTCACCGTGACCGTCGTCGTCTTGAACGGCAAGGTGTGCGTGGTCGGGCCCACGCTCCCGGGCGGCGACAGCACGACGGAACCAGTGTCCCGGTACGTCGCGGAGTTACCCGGCAGGTCCTGGATCACGACCGACTCCAGCCAGTACGAACCATCAGGCACCGTCGAGGGCACAACACCGACCAGGGACCCATATGCCGTCGGGAGGCCCCGTAGCTGGAAGCCGTAGCGGCCGTTGGTGAAGACGGCGGAAGCCGACGACTCCGGGAACACCACCGGCGGATGTGCCTCGTCGACGCCGAGGTCGAGGCGCACGCTCTCTCCGACCAAGGCCGTCGGTGTGGCGAGCGCGATGGACGTCACGAAAGGCGTGTCGTTGTCCGGCGTCGAACCGGTGATGGCCAGCGAGACGTCGAAAGAGAGCCCGTGCACCGCGCCGGGGCACTCGGGCACGCAGGTCATCGAGCTCGGCCAGTACGTCGTGCGGTTGCCCGATGCATCCGTGATGGTCAGGACGGTCAGCTTGGTGGAGACGTTGGCCAGCCCGTCGGGCACAGCCGTCGACGCCTGGCCCGTCAACGGCAGCTCGCGACCGAAGTCCCACTCGGTGCGGCGCCCGGCAGCGTCGACGAAGGATGCCACGATCGACACGGTCGTCGATGCCGTAGCCGAGTAGGAGATCGTGACCGCATCCCCTGGTGTCACTGCGGCCGGCGAGGTGAACGAGATGGAGTCGAGCCGTGGCGCGACGTCGGCGGCCGATGCGGCGGGCGCGGCGAGTGCGACGGTGGTGGCCGCGAGTCCGAGCGTGAGAAGGACGGCCAGCCTGGCGCGGGCACGGGCGTACGTGAACACGGGTCCCCCTGTCGGACGTTCGGAACCAGCGCAGCATAGGGCTTGGCTACGACACAGTGACAGATCCGCGACAAAAACCGCCCAGCGGCATACAGCGATGTTTGTATGCCGTTGTGAGGACGGACGCACGCGCCAGTGCCCGAGGTGACACAGGGCGGTCATCGGTGAGTCTCCGTCGCGCCACCTGGGTCGGGGCCGTCGGTGTCGTCGGCGTCGCCCTGGTCGCCGCGTGCACCAGCCCGAGCCCGCCCCCGAGGGGCACTCTCCCCCCGTCCGCGACATCGACCGCGCCAGCCACAGGCCCGAGCGGAACGCCCACCGGCACCGGGACGACCGCGCCGTCCACCCCGGAAACGACGTTCCCGCTCGCCGTCGTCACAGGCCTCACCAACCTCAGGGCCACCGTGACTCCGACGGAGGTCCAGCAGCTCGCCGAGCGCGGGCAGCTGCTCATGCCCTGCAGCATCCTGGTGACGCAGCCGGCCATGATCAGCTCCGGCAGCTGCGTCCCAGCGGACCGGATCGCAGCAGCGCTCGAGAACGACCAGAAGCGGGTCGCGCTCCTGCCGACGGGGTTGGTCGAGCCCGCGACGAAGGTCTTGTCCATCAAGGGATCCGGGCCGTTCGGGATGTTCGGGCCTGACCTCTTCGGCGATGCCGAGGCCCGGGCGCTGCCCTACCCGATCACCGGCACCGCGGCGCCTGCGAACGCGGCGCTCGACCCGGCCTGGACGGCATACGACCCCTCGAAGGTCTGGACGATGACGAACCTCGGGAGCCTTTGTTCCGACCGCGGCGCCGCCGAGCAGGCGGTCGCTCGCGGCAAGGGCTGGGACTGGGTCTTCGGCGGGGGGACGGCCAGGTATGCCGCGCCGGCACCCGTCGACCCGCCCGACGACAGGCCGTACCAGTCGGTCCGCCCCGTCGACACCGGCAACGACGGTGCCGCCGCGAAGGTGGTCAAGAGGTCCGACGTCGCGATCGCCGACCATGAGTGCCCGATCGTCCCCAACGCCACGTGGAAGCCGCAGCTCGGCCACACGCTTGTCTTCAGCGTCCCCGAGGCGGTGCTCCCACGGTGGCGAGACACCCTCGGTCTCGACATCGTCTATCTGGCCGCGAACCACATGAGCGACAAGGGAGTTGCGGGGATCCGGTCGACCCTCAGGCTCATGGACGCCTACAAGGTCAGGCGCACCGGCCTCGGCATGGACCTCGACGAGGCCCTCGTGCCGGCATACGCCGACGTCGCCGGGCTCAAGGTCGGCTTCGTCGCGTTCAACGACGTCGCCGGGGTCGCTAGGGCCGATGCGAACACGCCGGGCGTCCCATGGATCACGCGGGCGAACGTCGTCGAGGGAGTGCGCCGGGCCAAGCAGGGCGGCGCGGACCTCGTCATCTGCAACCCGCAGTGGTGGGGCGGCGCCGAGTACCACGACGACCTCTGGCCGTTGCAGCGCAAGCAGCTTCGCTGGTTCGACGAGGCAGGCTGCGACCACGTCATCGGGTCCGGCACGCACGTCGCCGGGCCGCTGCTGCTGAGGAAGCGGTCCGGAGGCGTCAGCTCGGTCCTCGTCAGCCCGGGCAACTACCTGTTCGGGCAGGACTGGTGGCAGGAGACGCAGGAGGGTCTGATCCTCGACCTGACGTTCAGCGGCACGAAGCTCGTCAACGTCCGGCTGCGCCCGACCGTCATGATCCAGCAAGCCCGGCCTGCGCTGCTCGACCCGCAGGGCGACGGCCGGTACGTGCTCCAGCGCACCTACAAGTACTCGACGCTCGACTACACGCCCTGACGCGCACCCGCCGGCCAGTACCCGGCGGCATAGGTCAGCGCCGGCTCCCCGAGGAGGTCGACGAGCTGCTCGAAGAGCGCGCCCGCGGCCGGCGCCGCCCAGTCGGCCGGCAGCACCTCGGGCGGCAGCCCGGGGTCGCGGAACGGGAGGCGTCGCCACTCGTCGATGAGCCCGAGGTACGTGACGAAGGCCAGTGCGGCGTCGACTCCGTCGCCGTTGTCCAGCGTGGCGCGGATGGTCGAGTGACGCGCGATGAACTCGCGGTACCGGGCGTCGATGTCGTCCAGGTCCCAGCTCTCCGAGAGCAGCTGCGTGAGGTCCTGGCCGCCGGCGTAGTCGCCGACGAACAGGGCGCACCGCTCCGTTAGACCCAGCTCGTCGATCGCCTGCACCGCGGCATCCCGCATCCGCGCGGGGGCGATCCACACGCCGGCGCCGGCGTTGCCGAAGCCCAGCGAGCTCAGGTGCGACCGCAGCTGGTGGCGCTTGGTGCGGGCGGACTCCGGCACCGAGAACGTGACGATGCACCATCCGTCGCTGAGTTCAGCGGGCTGCCTTGCGTGCCAGACGATCTCGTCGCCGGCGTTCAACGCCGACAGTGCGGTCGGCGTCAGTGCATACCCCCGTATGCCGTCCCGGACCTCCGACTCCAGCCACCCTCGGCGGGTGAGCCGGAACACCGCCGTGCGGACGCTGGGGGCATCGAGGCCGAGCTGGGTGACAAGGTCGACGGTGCCACCGATCGGCATCCAGCTGCCCATCGGGCGCACGATGGCGCCGAGGAAGCTGACCACGACGGTGCGCGACCGCTGTGCAGGCGCGGCGGTCTCGTCGTCGTGGTGGTCGCTCATCAGGGTGATTGTGCCGGATCCGGGAAGAGCTCCTCGCCCCTGTCCGTGAGCGCCGACACCCACGCAGCCGGCCAGGGGGCGCTGCGGATCTCGTCGGTGGGCTGTCCGGTGACCTGCACGGTGACGTAGCGGCCGTGCGCCGCGCGCACCCGTGGCCGGCCCTGGAACGGCTCACCCCAGATCTCGAAGTGGAAGGTCATCGAGCGCTCGCCGAGGTCGACGAGCTCAACGACGGCCGTCGCCTCCTGCCCGAAACGAAGGGGCGCGTCGAAGCTCGCCTCGTAGCGCACCCGTGGTGCCACCGGGAAGTAGCCGTCGATGCCTCGCTCGGCGAACAGCGCCGCCTCCGCCGACTCGACGAACCGCGCGACGGTCGTGTTGTGGTAGATGCCCGAGGCGTCGGTGTCGATCCACTGGACCAGCGTGCGGAACACGCCGGTCGCCACCACGGCTGAGCGGCCGGTCCCAGCCTCGCCGGCCGCGACGGCGCTCATACCGCCACCGTGTTCATCGCGTCGCGGTGCGGCTGCCAGCGCACGTGCACCCGGTCGGCCGCCCCTTCACGCAGCAGGGAGAGGCGCGGCGGGATCTTCTCGGTGCGCGATGTCGGCGGCCGCCGTCGGCCCGCCTGCCACTGGACCGGCCACTCGGCCGCGTCGCCGCGGTACTCCTGCTCCGCCGCCGCATGAAGCGTCCAGTTCGGGTTGTACAGGTGCGTGCGCCCGAGCGCGCACAGGTCGGCGCGACCGGCCAGCAGGATCGAGTTCACGTCGTCGTAGGACGAGATGGCGCCGACCGCGATCACCGCCGCGCCGGCCTCGGCAGCCACCTCGTGCCTGATCCGGTCGGCGAAAGGCGTCTGGTATGACCGTCCGAAAGCAGGCTGCTCGTCCTTGGTCACCTGGCCGGTCGAGACGTCGATCGCGGCCGCGCCGTGGGCGATGAACGATCGGGCGATCTCGACGGCGTCGTCCGCGGTGTTGCCGTCGGGCACCCAGTCGGTCGCCGAGATGCGCACTGTCACAGGGATATTCGTCGGCACGACCTTGCGGACGGCGTCGAACACCTCGAGCGGGAAGCGGAGCCGGTTCGCCAGGCTGCCGCCGTACTCGTCGGTGCGCTGGTTGGACACGGGCGACAGGAAGGAGGACAGGAGGTAGCCGTGCGCCGCGTGGATCTCGACGAGGTCGAAGCCTGCGTCGACACCCCGGCGCGCGGCCTCGACGAAGTCGGAGACGACCTTGTCGAGGTCGGCCCGGCTGGCCTCGCCCGGCAGGTGACAGCCGTCGCCGTAAGGCAGCGCCGACGGGCCGATGACGTCCCAGTTGTCGGAGTCCATGGGCTCGTCCATGCCCTCCCACATGAGCTTGGTCGAGCCCTTTCGCCCCGAGTGACCCAGCTGCAGCCCGATCTTGGCGGTGCTGTGGCCGTGCACGAAGTCGACGACGTGGGTCCAGGCGTCCCGCTGCTGGTCGTTCCACAGACCCGGGCAGCCGAGCGTGATCCTGCCTTCCGGGGACACGCACGTCATCTCGGTCATGACCAGGCCCGCACCGCCGAGCGCCTTCGAGCCCAGGTGGACGAGGTGGAACTCGCCCGGGACACCGTCGACCGAGGAGTACATGTCCATCGGCGACACGATGATCCGGTTCTTGAGCTCCAGCGCGCCGATCCGTGTGGGCTGGAACATCGCCGGGGTGACCAGCGCGGATCCCTGCTGGCGCGCGAACTCCTCCTCCATCCGCGCGGCGAACTCCTCGTCGCGCTCCTTGAGGTTCTCGAAGGTGATCCGGCGAGACCGCGTCAGGAGGTTGAACACGAACTGCGCAGGGTCCTGACCGGCATACATCCCGATGTTCTCGAACCACTCGAGGGACGCCTGGGCGGCACGCTGTGTCGACTCCACGACCGGGCGGCGCTCGGTCTCGTATGCCGTGAGCGCACTCTCGACGCTCACGTGCTCGTGGAGGCAGGCCGCGAGCGCCAGCGCGTCCTCCATCGCGAGCTTGGTGCCCGAGCCGATCGAGAAGTGAGCGGTGTGGGCGGCGTCGCCGAGCAGGACGACGTTGCCACTGTGCCACCGCTCGTTGCGGACGGTGTGGAAGCTGAGCCACTTGGAGTTGTTGGTCAGGACCTGGTGACCCTTCAGCTCGTCGCGGAAGATCTCCTTGATGCGCCCGACGGCATAGTCGTCGGAGACGCCAGGCGGGAAGACGTCGTGCTCCGTCTTGTCGAATCCCGCACGGCGCCAGACATCCTCGTGCATCTCGACGATGAAGGTGGAGCCCTCGTCGGAGTACGGGTAGCCATGGATCTGCATCGTCCCCCACTCGGTGTTGCGGACGATGAACTGGAAAGCTTCGAAGACGAGGTCGGTGCCGAACCAGATGTACTTGTTGTGCCGGCGGTCGAGCGTGGGCCGGAAGACCTCTGCACCGGCGGTGCGGATCACCGAGTTGAGGCCGTCGGCGGCGATGACGAGGTCATAGTGGTCACGCAGCTCGTCGACGTCCGGCGCGACCGTGCGGTAGTGCACTGTGACGCCCAGCCGGGCCACCCGCTGCTGGAGGATCTGGAGGAGCTCCTTGCGGCTCATCGCCGCGAATCCCTGTCCGCCGATGGTGAACTCGTGGTGGTCGACGTCGACGTCGATGTCGGTCCATCGCGCGAACCCGCTCTCCATCCGGCCGTAGATCTCGGTGTCCGCGCTCTCGATCCCGCCGAGGGTCTCGTCGGAGAACACGACGCCGAAGCCGAACGTGTCGTCGGGTGCGTTTCGCTCCCAGACCGTCACCTCATGGGCCGGGTCGAGCTGCTTCATCAGTGCGGCGAAGTACAGGCCGCCCGGGCCTCCGCCCGCGATCGCGATCCTCACGGCTGGGCCGCCTCGACCTCGGCCACGACCTGCCTACGCAGCTGGTAGTGCTGGAGCTTGCCGCTGGTGTTCCGTGGCAGGGAGTCGGTGAAGCGCACGTCCCGGGGGTACTTGTACGGCGCGATCTCCTGCTTGACGAAGTCCTGGATCTCCTTGGCCTTGGCGGCATCTCCGGTGACGCCGTCCTTGAGCACGATGAAGGCGCACACCACGGAGCCGCGGTCGGCATCGGGTCGCGCCACGACGGCGCACTCGGCGACGTCGGGGTGACGGTCGATCGCGGCCTCGACCTCCGGGGCTGCGATGTTGTAGCCCGAGGAGAGGATCATGTTGTCGGTCCGCGCGCGGTAGTAGAAGTAGCCGTCCTCGTCGCGGACGAACGTGTCACCGGTGACGTTCCAGCCGCCGACGACATAGTCGAGCTGGCGCTCGTCGTCGAGGTAGCGGCAGCCGACCGGTCCGATCACGGCGAGCCGGCCCTCGACGCCCGGCGGCACCTCGGCGCCGGACTCGTCGAGGATGGTCGCGCGGTAGCCGGGGACGGGCTTGCCCGTCGCACCGGGCCGGATGTCGGGGCCGGCGGCGGAGATGAAGATGTGCAGCAGCTCGGTGGCGCCGATCCCGTCGATGACGTCGAGGCCGATCTCGTCACGCAGCTGCTGCCAGGTCTGCTCGGAGATGTGCTCACCCGCGCTCACGGCCGAACGGAGCCCGCGCAGCTGCGTCGCCTTGCCGACCGCGACGATCCGCTTGTATGCCGTGGGCGCGGTCGCGAGGACGGTGACGCCGTGCTCGGCGACGAGGTCGGCCAGAGCGTCCGGGGTGGCCTGCTCGGTGAGCAGCGAGGACGCGCCCGCGAGCAGCGGGAACACGACGAGCATGCCCAGCCCGAACGTGAAGGCGAAGGGCGCGGAGCAGGCGACGACATCGTCGGGCTGGAGCCGAAGCACGTTGCGGCCGAAGGTGTTCTCGATCGACAGGATGTCGCGGTGGAAGTGCGTCGTGATCTTGGGGACTCCCGTGCTCCCGGACGTCGGGCCGAAGAGCGCCACGTCGTCGGCCGCGGTCTCCACGTTGCTGAACTCCCCCGACTTTGCCGACGCGAGGGCCACGAGGTCGTTGTCCTCGCCGGACCCGATCGTCACGACACGCAGGTCCGGGGCGGACTCGTCGCGCACGTTCTCCACGTCGGCCAGCGACCGGTGGTCGACGAGTGCGACCGTCGGGTCGCACTTGGCCACGATCGGAGCCAGCTCGCGAGCGCGCAGCGCGGAGAAGGTCGCGGTGACGATCCCGCCTGCCTTGAGGATGCCGAGCCACGCCGCGACCGTCCACGGGTTGTTCGGCGCCCGCAGCAGCACCCGGTTGCCCGGGACCACGCCCAGGTCCTCGACCAGGACCTGGGCCACCTGGTTCGCCCGTTGCAGCAGCCCGCCGTAGGTCCACGTCGTGCCGTCAGGCGTCCGCAGGGCGGGCCGGTCGGCACCGTGACGCGCCACCTGGTCATCGATGAGGGCGGTCGCCGCGTTGAGACGGTCGGGGTACTGCAGCGCCTCGGTCGTGAACTCCAAGATCGGCCACTGGTCCGTAGGCGGCAGGTGGTCGCGCGCGAAGGTGTCGACGTGTGCCGACGGGGTCAGCGCGGGTGCAAGCGTGCTCATGACTGCCCTCCCTGGGCGGATCGGATCATGCCCTCCTGGGCGACGGTGGCCAGATGGGAGCCGTCGGCGCCGAAGAGCCGGCCAGTGGCCAGCCCGCGACCGTTCTCGGCCGCCTCCGCCTCCTGGGTGTAGAGGACCCACCCGTCGGCGCTCCCGGTCCGGTGGAACCACATCGCATGGTCGAGGCTCGCAGTGACGAGGCCCGGGTCGGCCCACGCCAGGCCCAGGACACGCAGCACCGGCTCGAGGATCGTGTAGTCGCAGACATACGCGAGCGCGGCTTGGTCGCGGCCCTCGTCGCTGAGGCCCTCGACCTGGCGCAGCGTGTCGAACGGCTTGAGCCAGACTGCCTGCTGGGGCAGGCGGTGCCCGTCGACCGTGAGGTAGACCGGGCCCGGGACATGCCGCATGTCGAAGCTGCGTCCGCCGCTCCAGTACGCCTTCGACTCCTCGGTCATCGTGCCGCCGGAGCGGCCGTCGAGGTATGCCGCACTGCTCGGCAGGTCGTCAGGGCGCGGTAGGTCGGAAGGCAGCTGCACGGCATACGACCCTCCTGGCTCGCCGGCCGCGAAGTTCGCGAGACAGACGTACACGGGCTTGCCGTTCTGGAACGCGCGCACGTGTCTCGTGCTGTACCCCCGGCCGTCGCGCAGGACCTCGACCTCGTAGCGCACCTCGGCGCCGATGTCGATGGGGCGAAGGAAGTACGAGTGCATGGAGTGCAACGTCTTGCCGTCGGTCACCGAGCGGATGGCGGCGACCGCGGCCTGCGCGACCGGGTCGCCGCCGTAGGCCTTCGGCCACGGGCACTGCTGGGTCGTCGCGGTGAAGGCGAGGTCGTGATGCTCCGGCTCGACCGGCGTGAGGGTCACGGCCGCCGTGAAGAGCGCGGATGTCGGAACAGTGGCGACCGTCATGGCCGGTCCAGCCAGTGGGGCAGGTCCGCGTCGTCGACCTGCGGCAGGTTGACGACGATGTTCTCGGGCGTGCGGGTGGTCATCCAGGTCAGCGGCCGGTTGCGGTCGATGTTGCACTCGACGTGCGGCAGGAAGGGCGGGACGAAGACCCAGTCGCCCTCCTCCATGTCGATGTAGTCGGCAAAGCTCTCGCCGAAGTAGATCCGGGCGCGGCCCGACAGGACGTAGCCGCCGGTCTCGGCCTCCCCGTGGTGGTGCGGCACGGACCGGTAGCCCGCCTCGTTGCTCACCTTGCCGAACCAGAGCCGCGTCGCGGGCGTGTGCTGGATGCTCACCCCGGAGATGCGCGTCGCGCCCGCGGACTGTCCGGTGTCGCCCGGCTCGAGGCCCGCCCGCGTGACGAAGGGGACGACGAGCCCGCTCGGGGCGGCATACATCGTGTTGTCACCGTCGAGGACGTACTTGCTGAGGTCCGGTTCCATGCTGGCTCCTGGTGCTGGTGATGGTCGAGGGCGGTTGGCTCGGTTGGGCTGGCGGGGCAGGTTGGGCTGGTTGGGCGAGGGTCAGGGGGTGCCGGCGGTCTTGGCGGTGGCGTCGCCTGTGAGTCGGATCGTGTTGCGCAACAAGCCGATTCCGCTGATCTCGGTCTCGACGACGGAGCCGTCCTCGAGGAACCGCTGCGGGTCGCGAGCGACGCCGACGCCGCCCGGTGTGCCGGTGAGGACGAGGTCACCCGGGCGCAGCGTCGTGAAGGTCGAGATGTAGGCCAGCAGGGCGGCGGAGTCGAAGACGAGTGTGGCGCTGGAGTCGCGCTGGACCTCTTCACCGTCGACCCGGCAGATGACGTCGAGACCCTGCGCCGGGTCGACCTCGTCGGGGGTCACGACGACGGGACCGACCGGCGTTGAGCGGTCCCAGGCCTTGCCCTGGAACCACTGGAGGGTGCGGTACTGCCAGTCGCGGACGCTCACGTCGTTGGCGACCGTGTACCCGGCGATCGCCGCCTCGGCGGTCGTCAGGTCGGCGTTGCGCAGCGGCGCGCCGACGACCACCGCAAGCTCGGCCTCCCAGTCGACCTGAAGTCCGTGCGGGAGCACGATGTCGTCGGTGGGGCCGGTGAGCGTGTCAGCGAACTTCGCGAAAAGCGTTGGGAACCGGGGCAGCTCGCGCCCGGTCTCCTGAATGTGATCGGCATAGTTGAGCCCGCAGCAGATCACCTTCGCGGGCGCGGGAAGGGGGAGCACGGGCGTTGCGTCCGTGATGACGCGGCCCGCGCGAGCAGCCATCTCGGCGAGCGGCATACCGGTCCTGTGGAGCCGGCGTCCGGCGCTGAACGCCGGCTCCACTGCGCCGGACGCCGGCTCCGCGGTGAGCAGTGCTGACAGGTCCGGGGCAGGGAGGGCGCGCCACGTCTCTCCGTCGAGGACGGCGGCGGTCGTCGTCCCCGTCTGGTCAGCGACGGTGGCAAAGCGCATCCCGGCTCCTTCTTGGACGTCTGCGTCCAGGCTCGATATTCTTCAATCGTAACGACCGTTGAGATGTTGTCAATAGATCGCTAGGCTGAGGGCATGCCAGACCGACCCGGAGGAGCACCTGCTATGTCCGCCGACCTGACCCCTGTCGCCGTCAACCCTGCGTCGTTGCCGGCGCCGCGCGGCTACTCGCACGGCACCCTCAGTGGCAACACGCTCCACCTCGGCGGGCAGACGGCGCTCGATGCGGACATGCGGATCGTGCCGGGTGGCATCGTCGAGCAGTTCCGCCAGGCCTTCTCGAACGTCCTCGCCACCCTGGCCGAGGCGGGAGGCGTGCCGGCGGACCTCGTCAGCATCACCATCTACCTGACGGACATCCCCAACTATCAGGCTCACGGCTCGGAGATCGGGCAGGTGTGGCGCGAGCTGGCCGGCCCGGTCTATCCGGCGATGGCCGGGATCGGCACGACGGGGCTCTGGCAGCCCGAGGCGATGATCGAGATCCTCGGCGTCGCTGTCATCCCGGACGACCGCCTCGTCCGCCCCGGAGCCTGAAGCAACGCAGGAAGGTCTGCACTTTCTGGTGGTGTTCTCCCCCGTCCGGCGCAGACCTTCCTGCAGACCTTCCTGCAGGCCTTCCTCCAGACCGTCGGCAGACCTCGGCGGGCGCCCGCACACTCGATTCGGCGATGGAGCGCACATCCGCTAACCTTGCCGGGCACGCAGGTGTAGTTCAGCAGCAGAACAGCCTTCTTCCAGAAGGAAGACGCACGTGCAACTCGTGCCGCCTGCTCCAAGCCGAAGGGCCCGGTCACCAACGACCGGGCCCTTCGCGTTCCCCTGAGCACCCCGCGTGGGTATGCCGTCCGTCAGCTCGCGGGGACCGGCCGGACCCGCGTCCCTGGAGCCGATGCAGGTCCGTCAGGCGCCGCGGCGCCGTCCGAGCCGGACCCCTCGGTCGAGGGCTCAACGCTCGAGCCGCCGCCCTCGCGGATCCCGAACCGGCCGTACAGCCGGGCGAGCGGCCGGGGCAGCCACCAGTTGGCGTCGCCGAGAAGGCGCATCGTCGCGGGCACGACGACCATCCGGACGAGCAGCGCATCGAGCACGATCGCGGTGATCATCGCGATGCCGATGAGCTTGATGAAGGTGATCGACGAGGCCGAGAAGGCGCCGATGACCACGAGGATGAGCAGGGCGGCAGAGGTGATGATCCGGCCCGTCCGCTGCATCCCGGTGGCGACCGCCGCGCGGTTGTCTCCGGTGCGGTCGTACTGCTCCCGGATCCGCGAGAGCAGGAACACCTCGTAGTCCATGGACAGACCGAAGACCAGGGTCATCACGAGGATGGGTTGCGTGGCCTCGACGAAGCCCGTCGACTCGAAGCCGAGCCACGAGGACAGGTGACCCTCCTGAAACACCCAGGTCACCACGCCGAGGGTCGCGGCGAGCGTCACGAGGTTGAGCAGGATCGCCTTGACCGGCATGAGCACCGACCCGAACGCGAGGAAGAGCAGCACGAATGTCGCGCCGGCGATGACAAGGGCCATGAGCAGCAGGGTGTCGCCGATCGACGCGAGGCGGTCGATGAGCTGGGCGGTTGGCCCGGCGACGAGCGTCTGCACCCCGTCGACCTGCATGCCCCGGATCGTGGTCACGACGTCCTTCGCCTGGTCGTCGAGAGGTTCGCCACGGTAGGTCACCGCGACCTGCGCGAGGTTGCCCTTCGCGCCGACGACGTGCGCGCCGGTCACGCCGTCGACCGCCTTGACGTCCGAGAGGTACCTGGCCAGCGTGGCCTGGCCAGCTGCCGACGAGACCGGCGCGTCGAGCGTCGCAGCCACGACGATCGGGTCCGTGACCGTCACTCCGAAGTCGCGCTGCATGACCTGGCTGACCTGCCGGGTCTCCGCGTCTGCCGGCAGCACCCGCTCGTCGACGCCGCCGAACTTGACCCCGAGGAACGGTACGGCGAGGAGGGCCAGGATCGCCAGCCCGGCAGTGAGGAACGCGACCGGCCGGCGCATGACGAGCTCGGCGAGGCGCGACCAGAAGCCCGTGCCGCGCTCGACCGGCCGGGACCGCCGCAGCGACCACCGGTCGACCCGAGACCCCAGCATCGCGAGGACCGCAGGCAGCACGACGACCGCAGCCACGGCGGCGATCAGCACCGCGGCGATCCCGCCGATCCCCATCGACCTCAGGAAGGTCAGGGGGAACAGCAACAGTCCTGAGAGGGCGACCGCGACGGTCAGGGCCGAGACCGCGACAGTGCGTCCCGCCGTCGACACCGTGCGCTTGGTCGCCTCGAACCGGTCATAGCCCGCCGCGAGCTCCTCACGGAACCTGCCGACGACGAGCAGCCCGTAGTCGATCGCCAGCCCGAGCCCGAGGATGGTGACGAGGTTGATCGCGAAGATGCTGACGTCGGTGAACGAGGTCACCGCCCGGATGGCGGCGAACGACCCGACGATCGCCAGACCACCCACCATCAGGGGCAGCGACGCCGCGACGACGCTGCCGAAGATGACGACGAGCAGCAGGAGCAGGATCGGCATCGACATGGACTCCGCCCTGCCGATGTCGGAGGAGACCTGGTCGGAGATCTCGAGGTTCGCCGCTGCGGAGCCGCCGAGCTTGACGTCGTAGCCGGCGTCGCCCAGCGTCGAGCGGAGCTTCGCGACCGACGCCGCCTGCCCCGTGAGTGCCTCGACCCCCGTCAGGGTGACGGCGGCATACGTCGTGTGGCCGTCACCGGCGACGAAGGCCGGGCTGCCGGTGTTCCAGTAGGTGTGCGAGGCGACGACGTCCTCGGCGGGCAGCGCCGAGAGCGCCGCGTCCACGGCCGAGCGGTATGCCGTGTCCTGGACCGTGCGGTCCGGGTTGCTGACAAGGACGATGAGGTCGGGAGACGTGCGCGCGATGCGCGACTCGAGGAGCGTGGCGGCCCGCCCGCTCTCGCTGTTGGGGTCGTCGAAGCCGCTGTTGGTCAGGGAGCCGAAGACACCGGTCCCCCAGGCGCCCGCGGCCACGGCGACGAGCAGCGTCACGACGACGATGACGTGGCGGCCGCGGGTGACGAGGCGGCCCAAGCCTTGGAACATTCTTTCCTCCGCTGATGCTTGATCGTGTCGGTGAACAACGTTCACATCCGCGATCAACTATAGTTGTGCCGTGGCCGCACCCGTCAAGACCGAATCCCCGACCCGCCGAGAGCGCCTCTTCGCCGCGACCCAGGCCGAGCTGAGCCAGGCCGCGCGCGAGCTGCTCGTCGAGGGCGGTCCCGAGGCGGTCACCGTGCGCGCGGTGGCCGAACGAGTCGGCATGACGGCACCGGCGATCTACCGCTACTTCCCGTCGCGCGAGCTGCTGCTCGCCCGCGTCTGTGTCGACCTCTACGCAGAGCTGGGGCAGCACCTGTATGCCGTGCGCGACTCCACACCCGGCGACAGCGTCGCCGAGCGCCTGTGTCGCACGGCCCGCGCGTTCCGCGAGTGGGCCATCGAGCACACGCCGGAGTTCGGGCTGCTCTTCGGCGCGCCGATCCCCGGCGTCGTGGTCGACCCGGAGGCGAAGCACGAGGAGATCGCCGGCCAGAGCTTCGCCCTCGTGTGGCTCGAGCTCTTCGCTGAGATCGAGGACGTCGGGACCGGCATGCGCTGGAACCGCCCGATCCCCAGGAGTGTTGCCGAGCAGATCGACGACTTCGCCTGCGGTGCGGGCTTCGACATCGACACGCGCGCCGCGGTCCTCTACGTCTACTGCTGGCAGAGCCTCTACGGCGCCGTCGCGACCGAGGTGTTCGGCCACATGAAGTGGGCCGTCGACGATGCCTCGGAGTTCTTCGAGGGCCGGCTCGCCGAGCTTCTCGTCCGGCTCGGTCTCAAGGACGCCGGCTCCCCCGACGTCCCCTGACGGCGGTCGAGGTATCTCGGTGGAGGTAATACGCCGGGCTGTGGCACGCGCTAATACCTCCATTCGAACACTTCGAACCGATGTGGCGGCCGCCAGGCTCGTGACGCAGCCGTGACGTTCCTCCCTTGCGTTCGTTACCCGTGAGTAGCATCATGGAAGTGACCGGCCAGTAACTTGGCCTGCCCGCCATCCGTTGCGCGGGCCGACGTGCGACAGAGACATCCGACAGACAGTGGAGGACCCCGATGGGCCACTACAAGAGCAACGTGCGTGACCTCGAGTTCAACCTCTTCGAGGTCTTCGGCCGCGACGAGATCCTGGGACACAGCATCTACGCCGACCTCGACGTCGACGCCGCGAAGGACATCCTGCGCGAGGTCTCGCGGCTCGCCGAGAACGAGCTGGCAGACAGCCTGCTCGACTCCGACCGCAACCCGCCCGTCTACGATCCGGCGACGACCACGGTCACAATGCCCGAGTCGTTCCGCCGGTCGTTCCGCGCCTACGTCGACGGCGAGTGGGGCAACCTCGACGTGCCGGCCGAGCTCGGCGGCATGGTCGTGCCGGCGTCGCTGCGCTGGTCGGTGGCCGAGCTGGTGTGCGGGGCGAACCCGGCCATCCACATGTTCACCGCGAGCTACTCCTTCGCCAGCCTGCTCTGGCACCTCGGCACGCCCGACCAGAAGAAGCTGGCAAAGCACATCGTCGACAACGCCTGGCACACGACGATGGTCCTCACCGAGCCCGACGCCGGGTCCGACGTCGGGGCCGGCCGCACCAAGGCCGTCCAGCAGCCCGACGGGACCTGGCACATCACCGGGGTCAAGCGCTTCATCACCTCCGCTGAGAGCGACCTCGTCGACAACATCGTCCACTTCGTCCTCGCGCGCCCGGAGGGTGCCGGTCCCGGGACCAAGGGCCTCAGCCTCTTCATCGTCCCGAAGTTCCAGGTCGATCTCGAGACCGGTGAGCTCGGCGAACGCAACGGCGCCTATGTCACCAACGTCGAGCACAAGATGGGCCTCAAGGTCAGCACCACCTGCGAGGTCACGTTCGGTGAGCACGAGCCGGCTGTGGGCACGCTCCTCGGCGACGTCCACGACGGCATCGCGCAGATGTTCAAGGTCATCGAGAACGCGCGAATGTTCGTGGGCACCAAGGCGATTGCGACGCTGTCGACTGGGTATCTCAACGCGCTCGAGTACGCCAAGGAGCGCGTCCAGGGTGCCGACCTGACGCAGATGACCGACAAGTCGGCGCCGCGCGTGACGATCACGCACCACCCCGACGTCCGCCGCTCGCTCATGCTCCAGAAGGCGTATGCCGAGGGGCTGAGAGCGCTGGTCATCTACACCGCGAGCCAGCAGGACACTGTCAACCAGGCCCAGGCCGGCAACCCCACCACGCCGATCGAGAACGGCTCCGACGCCGACATCGCCAACCGCGTCAGCGACCTGCTGCTGCCGGTCGTCAAGGGCCTCGGCTCGGAGCGGGCCTGGGTGCTGCTCGGCACGGAGTCCCTTCAGACACTGGGCGGTTCGGGCTTCCTGCAGGACTACCCGCTCGAGCAGTACGTTCGCGACGCCAAGATCGACACCCTCTACGAGGGCACCACGGCGATCCAGGGCCTCGACTTCTTCTTCCGCAAGATCGTCCGCGACAAGGGCCAGGCGCTGCAGCATGTCGCGGGGCAGATCCAGGAGTTCGCCAAGGACCTCGGCGGGTCGCTCGACGCCGAGCGCGAGCTGCTCGGCAAGGCCCTCGAGGACATCCAGGGCATCGTCGGCCACATGATCAGCGACCTCATGAAGAGCGACCCGCGGATGGGCGGCGACGTTGCGAACATGTACAAGGTCGGCCAGAACACGACGCGGCTGCTGCTGTCCGCCGGCGATCTCCTCGTCGGATGGCTGCTGCTGCGTCAGGCCGAGGTGGCCCAGCGGGCCCTCGACGCAGGCGCATCGGGCAAGGACGCCGACTTCTACACCGGCAAGGTGGCGGCCGCGAAGTTCTACGCCCGCAACGTCCTGCCGAAGCTGGCCGCCGAGCGCGCGATGGCCGAGGCCGTCGACAACGGCCTCATGGACGTCCCCGAGTCCGCCTTCTGACATCGTCGAGTGGCCACTCCGACACACCCAGCTGCGTGTCGGAGGGGCCACTCGACGTGTGGGTCGGAGTGGCCACTCGACGTGTGGGTCGGAGTGGCCACTCGACGTGTGGGTCGGAGTGGCCACTCGACGTGTGGGGCTACAGCTTGCGATGGTAGGCCGGGCAGTGCTCGACGATCCGGAACCCGAGCTGCTCGTTGATGCCGACCATGTAGGAGTTCGTGCCATCGTTGCCCGTCGTCACCCGCTTGCGCGTCGGGTAGTCGGCCTGAAGGCGGCGGAGGTTCTCGATCTTGACCGCCATGCCGAGCCGGTGACCCCGGTGGTCACCGTGCACGAGCGTGCCCCACTGCCAGACGACCGACGGTGCTCCGGCGGGCAGCACGAGGTCCGTGTAGGCAACGACGTCACCGGACGCCTCGTCGATCGCGACCGTCGTGAGCCGCCCGCGCTTCTGTTCGCGCTCGACATCGAGCTGCTGCTGGTACCGCGCAGGGTCCAGCGACTCCGCCTCGAACTCGATGTCACCGGTGGGTGCGTCGACGGCAAGCCGGTTCATCACAGCGCAGAGTGACTCGCGCAGCGGCTCGGGCACCCCGCCGGCATAGGTCTCCAGCCGGTACGCGCCTTCCCAGCGCGGCTTCGACTCGGCGTCGAGCCGATCGAGCAGGTCATCCGCGACGGGCAGGTCGAGGTGACGGATGATCTCGGTGTTGCTGAGCACGAAGCCGTGCTTCTCGGCGAACGTCCGGTACGGGTGGTCGGGCTGGCCCTTCGGCGCCATGAGGTCACCGACGATCTCCGACCGCCCGTTGGCCTGAGCACGCTCGACGACGCGCTCCATGAGATCAGAGCCGTGGCCCCTGCGTCGCGCGTCGGGGTGCACCTGCAGGTCGAACCAGGTCAGCGAGGTGTTGTCCTGCATCGGGAACCACATGGTGGCCAGCCCCACGACCTGTCCGATCTCGTTGTCGGCGACGATCCACTGCTCCCGCAGCTCTGCCGGGTCGACGTGTCGCCAGTCGATCAGCACCTCCTCGAACGACGGCCCCTCGAACCACGGCCGGCCGACGGCCTTGCTCGCCATGAAGGCGTCGTACGCCTGCCGGCAACTCTCGGTGTCCTGAACGTCCAGCTTCGTCGTCCCCATGCGCGCAACGCTAGGGGTGCCGTGCGACGCCGGGCCACCGACTTTCGGAGCCCGGCCCAACGGCATACGACGCTGCGGTATGCCGGCTGGCGGGACCGAGCGACGGTGCCGGTCCGAGTCCCCATCACTCGCCCCGACGGCGCAGCAGGCGCGCGATGTCCGGAGCGAGCGCCCGGTAGACCGGCAGCGTCGTCAACGACACGAGCGCGAAGGCGATGCCGCCGACCGCGATGCCGACGGTGGACCAGGACGGCAGGGCCACGGCGATCGCGGCCTCAGGGTCGACGAGGCCCGAGGGTCCGGCAGCGCGAACGAGCCGCCAGGCCAGGAAGGTGCCCAACCCGACTCCGACCGGCGCGGCCGCCATGGCCAGCATGGCCTGCTCGACAGCGACTACCGCGACAATGCTCCGCTTCGACAGGCCCCACACTCGCAACGTCGTGAACTCGCCGAGTCTTGACCGCACGGTCCAGCGAGCCACCGATCCGACGATGAACACGGTGAGCACCGAGGTGGCTACGGCCAGCAAGCCGAGCAGACCGGTGCTCGACGAGCTGTCCATCGTGCGCTTCGCGCGCGTGTCGAGAGTCTCCGCAACGTACGTGGACGGGAGGTGACCGTGCTGGGTGGTCACGACGAGATCGCCGACATCAGCCTCCAGGGGCAGCGGGCAGGTCGTGAAGAGGACCGGGCCGTTGACAAGCGGGTACCCCTGGTCGACGACGCCGACGACGGCCACGTCGAGCCGTCTGGTCAAACCCCTCGAGCCGACGGTCGCAGGGACGACCTCCCCCGGCTGCACACCGCCGAACCAGCGCGACACCACCGCCTCGCACGCGCCGGCCCGCGGAGCGCGCCCAGCGGCGATGGTGATATCGAGGGCGTCGACATACCTGAGCAGCTGCACTGTCTCGCCTGCCACGGAAGCGTCGGCCGGGTCCAACCGCCACACGCCAGTGACACCGGGTTCCTTGCGGAGCTGCTCGAGCTGAGCGACGTTCATCGGTCGGTCAGCGTTGGCAATGCCGGCGACCAGGAGAGTGGTCCGCCAGTCATCGCGGTCGTATCGCGCGCGGAGGTTGTCGCGCAGATCGCGCACGGGGATGAGAAGGGCGACCACCGCGGCCAGGAGGCTCCCCACCACGGCGATCGTCGTGGCCGACGCAACGCGGCGAGCGAGGACGTTCGCCAACGCATTGTCGAGAGTCGGCTGGCCGCTCACTCGGGCACCAGTCTGAGATGCGCCGTGGCCCACGAGGCCCAGCTCGAGTCATGACTCGACACCACGACCGCGACTCCGGTGTCGGAGGCCTGACGAAAGGACGCCATGACTGCCTCACGGTTCTCCTCGTCGAGGCACGAGGTCGGCTCGTCAGCGACCAGGAGGGTGGGGCGCTTCGCGAGCGCGCCCGCCGTGACCACGCGCTGGCGCTCGCCCCCGGAGAGCGAGCGAGGCGGTCGCCTGTCGATGGACACACCCCACGCCGCCAGCCGGGCGAGAGCCTCGGCAGCGCGCTGGGGGCCGCTCATCGCCGCGAGATTCCGCTCGATGGTCCAGTGCTCCACAAGCTGGGCGTCCTGAAGCACGAAACCGACCTGCCGCCTGCGCACGTCGTCCGCGACACGTGTGCTCGACACCGAGACGCCACTGACGGTTGCCGACCCGCGAGCGGCGAGCGTGATGGCTCCGAGCACGTACAGCAGCGACGTCTTGCCCACGCCCGACGGACCGCTGATCCAGACCCGGTCGCCCGCTCGGACATCGAGATCGACCGGACGTTCTCGGGTAACGCCGTGCGCGGCGCTCACGCCGCGCAAGCTGACGGCTGTTGGCGATGTCATCCGACTCCTGACGCAGGTCAAACTCGAGTCAGACGATACTGCCATATCTGCATGCCATAGGCAGCGAGTCTGCGAATGGCGGGCGGGAATTCAGATAGACACGCCAACACGCGCCGTGCTTGATGAGCGGACTGAGTGGGCATTGCAACTGAGGTATGCCGGGGCCGGCATACCTCAGTGGGAGGGCGGCGCCCCCGGCGCCGGTGCTGTCAGTAGTGGTCGTCGCGACGGTCGACGCGCTCCTCGACGACATCGGGGCCACCACGACGCTCGTTGACGACGGTGTGCTGCGTCCGGTTGCGCTGCCCGTTGATGATGACGGACATGATGAGCGCCAGCGCACCGCCGAGCATGAGGATGACGCCGACAGTGTTGAGGTTGGTGTTGAACCAGTTCGAGTCGAGCGGCGTGAAGGTGAAGATCGCGCCGACCACGAGGAGAAAGATCCCTAGTCCGATACCCATGTCACTCCCATACCCGGGTGGAGGTGTTCCGTCGCGGCATCGCACGACGAGATACCTCGAGCCGCGGGTCAGACGGTGCGACGTCGGCGGAAGACGAGGCTCGCCACCACGACGACGAGCATGACGACCGAGACGGCCACTGCGAGCCCGATCTCTCCGTAGAGACCCCGGGCGGCGAGGCCGTAGGCCGCGTCCGCGACCGTACGTGCGACCGGGGGTGTGACGTGTCGGACAAGGGGCTCTCGCGCCACCATGAGGAACAGGGTCAGGGCGACAGACATCCCGAGCCACCCGATCGCGATCAGCGTCGTCGCGGTGCGCCACCGTCGGGCCAGCAGGATCGCGAGCAGGGCCAGCACGGCAACGATAACGGGCGCCCAGGGACCCCAGGCGTCGCTGACCCGGTAGAGACGCTGCGCGGTGTCGAGCTGGGAGGCCGTCATGAGCGGGATGGACACGGTCGGGGTCAGCGCATCGGCCGCATTCCCGGCGCCGGCCTGTTGGAGCGCCGACGACAGCCCCGGCACGGGGATCTTGAGCACCACGGTGACGCGGCCCTGCCGGTCGAGGTCGGTGGCGGCCTGCCCCTTCATCACCGCGAGGAACTGCGTGTGCGCACCACGGATGCCTGTCTTCCATGCCTGCGCGACCTGAGGGCTGGCCGCGATCCGGGTCGCCTTCGTGCGGATCGCCGGCTCGAGGGCCTTCTCCACGGCAGGCTGCAGCTGGATCGCGCCCAGCACGCCGCTGACGATGCCGTCGGCGAGGGCTTCCTGCACCTGGGGCGTCTGCACGACCGGCGCCATCTCCGCGACGAACTCATCCGTCTGGGTCAGGGTGGTCGATGCCCAGAACGCCAACAGCGACAAGGGCATCAGTAGGATCGCCAGCACGCCGAGCACCGCCGAACCGATCGAGCGCCCGATGCTCTCGGACCCTTGCGCCACGTCGTGCCTCCTGTCGGTCGGTGAGGGCCCGCAGCCCACCGGTCGCGGGCTCAGACCCCTCGCAGGTCGAGGGTCAGTCTGGCATCCGAGCCGGACTCGATGGTGACCGGGATTCCCCAGTCCTGCTGGAAGAGATGGCACGCGGCGTGCTCGGGCACCTCGCCCGTCTCCGGGTCGCCGTCGCAGGCAGCGGCCTGCACGGAGACGTGTAGCGTCCCGCCTGGTATGCCGTCCGCCAGCCGTAGCGACCGCGTGAGCCCCCGTGACCTGCCACCACCCTCGATGAGCAGACCCTCGGGACTAGCGGACACGTCGAGCATCGTGGGATCACCCCATCGGTCGTCGAGCTTCTGGCCCGGCGGCGGCACAAAGGTCACCTCGAGACGGACCTCCCCGGCCGGCAGCGGCGTCGGGGGACGCTGCGTGCGACGGGCCGGACCCTCGACGCGCTGAGCGTCCTCCGGGAGCGGCACTCGGACGAGGCGGTGCGCGGCCGACTCGACGACGACCAGACGCGTCTCGCCGGTGTCCGGGTCGGTCTCCACGACCGCGTCGCTCGGCTCGGCGAGCCCCTGAGCGAGTGTGCTGACCTGCTGGGTGGCCGGGTCGAAGCGGCGGACCGCGCCGTTGTAGGTGTCGCTGATCGCGACCGAACCATCCGGAAGCACCGTCACGCCGAGCGGGTGCTGCAGCAGTGCCTGCGCAGCCCGGCCGTCGCGATGGCCGAAGTCGAAAAGCCCTGTGCCGACATGGGACTCGACGACGAGCCCTTCGTCGGTGCGGGTGATCGAGCGTAGGGCGGAGGTCTCGGAGTCGGCGATCCACACGCGATCGCCGTCAGGGGCGGTCGCCAGCCCGGACGGCTGGGCGAACCACGCCTGGCCGGCGGGCCCGTCCCGCAGGCCCTCGTTCGTGGTGCCGGCAACGACCGCGACCGTGCCGGTCTCGACGGACTCACCGGGCGTCCACGCCCAGAGCTGATGGGTGCCTGCCATGGCGATGAGCACCTGGTCGCCGAGCCAGGCGAGGTCCCATGGGGTCGACAGCGGCTGCTCGAGCGCGGGACCGCCGCCCGTCCGTTCCCGCAGCTGGGCTCCGGTCCCGGCGAGGACGTGAACCGACCCGTCGGAGAACGAAACTCCCTTCAGCTGGTGGTTCACGGAGTCGGCGACGAGGACGTCGACCCCGAGCCGCGAGGCCATGTCCGGGGTCGCCAGCAGGACTCCCTGTGGCTCGTTGAAGACCCCTGGTGCTCCCCACCGGGCTCGCTCGGTCTCGAGGTCCGACTCGAGGTGGACCACCTGGTGGTTCGCGGTGTCAGACACGACGAAGGAGCCGTCCGGGAGTGCCACGGCCTTGCCGGGAAAGCGCAGGGCGGTATCCGCCGCGGGCGGCGCGACGTACGGGTCGTCACCCGGCTGCAGTGTCCCCTTCGCGAGGTGTTCCTCGATGAGCTCGCCGACGAGCGCGGCGAGCCCGCTGCCGTGCCCCTCCCCCGACATCGACGCGACGACGTAACCCTCCGGGTCGACGACGACAAGAGTCGGCCACGCGCGGGCGGTGTAGGCCCGCCACGTCGTCAGGTCAGGGTCGTCCAGCACGGGATGGTGAACGGCATACCGCTCCACGGCGGCTGCGAGCGCCTGGGGATCGGCCTCGTGCTCGAACTTCGGGGAGTGCACGCCGACGATGGTCAGCGCGTCGGGGAACCGCGCTTCCACCGGCCGGAGCTCGTCGAGCACGTGGAGGCAGTTGACGCAACAGAAGGTCCAGAAGTCCAGGATCAGGATGCGCCCGCGGAAGTCGGCTATGGAGTACGCCTTGCCGCCGGTGTTGAGCCACCCACGGCCGACGAGCTCGGGGGCGCGGACACGAACACGAGAACGCATACCGTCGAGCCTAAGCGGGGGCCTCGCGCGCGAGCACCGCGGGCCACGGTGCCGGGCGAGGCAGGCGAGGAGCGGGTGCGGGTGCGGGTGCGGGTGCGGGTGCGGGGCAGCATGCCCTACGACCCTGAGATCTTGCTCCGGATTCCGGAGCAAGATCGCAGGGTTGCTGATCCCATCCCTGGCTCCGGCTCACGTCCCGAGCCTGCGGTCGGGGAGCACCGGGAAAGCCGTGCGCCACGCCAGCGTGGCAGCGGTGTCGATGTCGAGGCTCAACACCTGCTCGCCCTCGCCCGCGGAAGCCAGGACCTGCCCGGTTGCGTCGACGACCTGTGAGTGGCCGCCCATCTCGTGCCTCGCGTGGGTGCCTGCAGTGTTGCACTGCAGGACCACGCACTGGTCCTCGATCGCGCGGGCCTGGCCGAGCAGCGTCCAGTGCCCCACCCGGCGCATAGGCCAGGCCGCCGGGATGACGAAGACCTCGGCGCCGCGATCGAGCAGCCTCCGGTAGAGCTCGGGGAAGCGCAGGTCGTAGCAGGTCGAGAGCCCGACCGGCACCGAGTCGCCGCCAGCCACCGGCACCTGGAGGACGACGAGGTCCTCTCCGGCATCCATGAGGCTCGGCTCCCCCTCACCGAAGCCGAAACGGTGGATCTTGCGATACGTCGCGACGAGCTCGCCCTCGGGCGAGAAGACGAGGCTGGTGTTCCAGATGCCCTTGCCGCCCGGCACCACCGGGGCGCCTCGCTCCACGATCGAGCCGCCGTGCAGGGTGACGCCGGCGTCTCTGGCCGCGCTCGCGAGCGCGGCGGCAACGGGCCCGTCGACCGACTCGGCCCGTGCGTCCCAGTGGCGGTAGTCGAACCCTCCCGCCGACCACAGCTCGGGGAGCACGACGAGGTCATGGCCCGACTGGGCTCGCACGAGTGCCGTGACCCGCTCGGTGCGTGCGGCGACGGACTCGTCGTCGCCGTAGGCGAGCTGGATGAGCGCAACCTTCATGGCGCAACTCTCACATGTCCGAGCAGCGGCCGCAGCGGGCGGTACCCGACTCGGCCCGGCGTGGCGCTCTCAGCTCTCAGCTCGCGGCTGAAGTTGCGACCCGGAGCCGCTGCTTCGCGCGACGGCGCTCAGCGAGCTCCTCACGCAGCTCCGGGTCGCTGTGGACGAGGTAGACAAGCCCGCAGTCCTGCGGCCCGCTGGCTCCAGGAAAGCACAGCGTGCACGGCTCGCCGAGCCGGACAGGGCACCGAGGCATCGGCGGTCTCTGGGACATGTCCCCTCCTTCCGGCACCCATACTACAGCACGTAGTAATTGATAATGAAATCGCCTCAGCGCGAGTCGCTCTGGTCGCGGCGGGCCAGGGCGGCCAGCCGCTCGTTGTATGCCGCCAGCTCGGCATCGCCGTCCCGGTCGGCTCGGCGGTCGCCACGGATCGCCTCGGCCCGGTCCGCCTGGAACCACTGCATCGCGACGATGAGCGCGAGCACGAGGCTCGGCAGCTCGCCGATGGCCCAGGCGACGCCGCCACCGAAACGCTGGTCGGCGAGGGCGTCGGGCACCCACGGGATCGCGATGGTCGTGAAGAAGTCGCCGCCGAGCAGCGTCGTGCCCGTGATCATGGCGACGCCGAAGAAGGCGTGGAAGGCGATCGTGGCGAAGAGCACGATGAGCCGCAGCGCCGGGCTCCAGCGTTTCGGCCCCGGGTCGATGCCTACCAGCACCCAGGCGAAGAGGTACCCGGTGAGGATGAAGTGCGCCGTCATGAGCAGATGCCCGGTGTGCGTCGTCAGGGCCAGCTCGAACAGCCCGGTCCAGTAGAAGACGACGAGGCTCATGAAGAAGAACGCGGCGGCGAAGACCGGGTTGCCGAGGACCGCGAAGACCCGCGAGTGGACCACAGCGAGCACGAGCTCCCGCGGGCCGAGCGTGCCGTCGGTGCGCGGCTTCAGAGTCCGAAGGGCCAACGTCACCGGCGCTCCCAGCACGAGCAGGATGGGCACGACCATCGCCTCGGTCATGTGGAGCGTCATGTGCCACGAGAACGCCACGCGCCCGTAGATGCCGAGCACGCCGTTGGTCGCGTAGGCGAACAGCAGCCAGCCCGCGACCCAGCTCACCGTCCGCAGCACCGGCCAGGCGTCGCCACGCCGGCGCATCCGGATGACACCAGCGAGGTACAGCCCGACCGCAAGAAGCGCGGTCGCGAGGAACAGCCACTCGACCCGCCACGCGGTCAGCCACGAGGCCGCGGTCGGGGCGATCGGGGCCGGATATCCCGTGAGGGCCAGCGCCGCGCTGGGGTTGGGCACGGTCTCCGGCACGGGCGGCTCGCTGCGCGCGAGCGCCGTCGCCACGCCGAAAGCCAGCCCCATGACCAGCGTCTCGACCACGGCGAGGCGCACGAACAGGCTGGTGCGTGTGGAGTCGCCGCGGTCCAGGGCGTCGATGCGGTCGAGGGTGATCCGCCGGTGCCAGGCACCCGCGACCCCGAGCGCGACGAAGGCGACGACCTTGACGAGGATCAGGATGCCGTAGGGCGTCCCGAGGTCCGACCAGGTCCCGAGACGGGTGCTGGCCGACATGACACCGGAGACTCCCAGAGTCACGAAGCACCAGAGCGCCACCATGGAGAACCGGCGAGCGACGACACCCAGAGCGGGACCGAGCGAGCGGGCGAGCACGACGATCGACAGGAGCCCACCGACCCACACCGACGCACTGAGCAGGTGCGCGCCGATCGCGTTGACCGCCGTCTCGTGGTCGGACGAGCCTCCTGCATGGCCGGCGAGCCCGAGCACGAGCACGCCGAACGAGGCGAGGACGGCCAGCCACATGGCGACGCCACGGGACCGGGCCACGGCCGCGCCCGACGCGACCACGAACGCCGCGAGCGCACTGATGAGAGCGACCCGCAGGGTGTCGATGCCCCAGACGGCAGCGGCCAGCTTGTCGCCGAACCCGGGGTCGCTGAGCGGGATGCCGGCGGCGTCGGCGAAGGTGAGGACGAGCCCGACAGTCCCGGCGACGGCCCACCCGAAGGCGGCGGCGGTCGCGAGGCGCAGCGCAGCCCCGCGCCGTGGCTCGTCCGGCGCGATGGTCGCGGCGCGCGATGCGCCCGGGATCATCGTCGCGGCCAGCAGGAGGGACCCGACGGTCAGGGAGGCGGCGACGTCGTGCACGACGCGGACCAGGGGCAGAGCCCAGCGCACGACGGGCCCGGCGTCGACCAGACCACCCTCGAGCGGCTGGGTGGCGCCGGTGAACCGGGCCGCCACGACGCATGCGAGCAGGCCCACGACGACGACTCCGGCGACGACGACCGGCCCCGACAGGAAGGGGCGCGGGGCAGCCGCGGGCACGTCGCCGACAGCGGGTCGCTGGAGGGTGGACATGCATCAAGGGTAAGTAGTCCGACGCCGTGCCGACGCACCCGGGCAGCGCCTTCGGCCCGCTCGTCGAGGTGGACGTCGAGAACGACTCGGACGCCGGTCCATTGCCCGGTCGCTCGCGCGCGCGCATACACCCATTTGCGAGCAAAAGGAAACATAGGGAACCTTGCGGGTTGCCCCACAAGCGCATAGCGTCAGCAGTAGTCGGTCAAGCCAGTGCCGCATCGGGGTTCCCGAATCCGGAGGTTTCATGACCGACCCCTCTGCGGGCCTGCGCAAGGATGCCCGCACCCGTGAGCTCATCACGCTCTTCCGCACCACGACGTCGGAGTCCGAGCGTGACCGCGCGCTCGAGTCCGTCACCCAGCTGCACATGCCGCTGGCGCGCTCCCTGGCCCACCGGTACGCCGGCAAGGGCCTGGACCACGAGGACCTCGAGCAGGTCGCCTTCCTGGCCCTGCTCAAGGCCATCCACCGCTTCGACCTCGACAAGCCCACCGAGTTCGGCGCGTACGCCACACCCACCATCACCGGCGAGCTGCGCCGCTACTTCCGCGACTTCGGCTGGCTGGTCCGGCCGCCGCGGGAGCTGCAGGAGCGGCGCCAGCTCGTCACCGACACCCGGGCCCGGCTCGAGCAGCGCCTCGGGCACGACCCGGACCCCGAGGAGCTGGCTGAGGAGCTCGATCTCAGCCTCGACTCGGTCAAGGAGGCTCAGGTCGCAGCCACCAACCTGCGACCCGCCTCGCTCGACGCGACCACGTCCGAGGGCGGTCGGCCCGTGCTCGACCTGCTCGACTCCCGTGTCGACCCGCACTCCGACCCGGCACTCGACGAGAGCATCGTCGTGCGCACGGCGCTGGAGCGGCTGCCGGCGCGGGACCAGGAGCTCGTGGAGCTGCGCTTCGTCGGCGACCTGACCCAGGCGGAGATCGCCGAGTCCATGGGTCTGTCGGCGATGCAGGTCAGCCGCCTGCTCCGGAGGACCCTGATGGAGCTGCGTGAGCAGCTCGATGCGGAGGGCATCGCCACCGCCTGAGCCCGAGAGGCTCGGACGGCTTCAGGACCGAGTGCTCACTCGACCAGTACGCGGGATCAGGGGCAGCCGCGGACCGTCGAGTGGGCACTCGCCTGGGGACCTGCCTGGGTGATCAGGACGTTCGGTCCGTGGCGCCTGCGCCCCCGCCGAACTGGGTCTCCTGGCCCTGGATGACCTGTGCCGCCACGTGTGCCAGCTTCATGTTGAGGTCCTGCGAGGTGCTCCTCAGCAGCCCGAACGCGGCCTCACCGCTGATGTGGTGGGCCGCCATGAGCAGGCCCACCGCCTTGCCGATCTCTCGGTTGCTCTGCAGGCCCTGCCGCAGCGAAGCTGCCTCCTCGCGGGCCCGGATCGCCATCAGGGCGACCGACGCGAAGGACGCGATGACGGCGCCGGTGTCGGCCGACCGCTCGGACAGCGCCCCGGGGGTGTCAGAGAAGAGGTTCAGGGCGCCGACCTTGTCGCCGTCGAGCAGCAGCCGGTAGCCGATCGCCGAACGGACCGGCGTCTCGGACACAATGCGCTCGGTGAAGCGCGGCCACGGCGTGGTCGCGGTCGTCAGGTCGGCGTCGTGCTGGTAGGCCTCGTCGAGGATCGCATCGACGCAGGGCCCCTCCCCCACCTCGAGCTCGATCCGGTCGATCCGGCGCGCGACCTCATCGGTGGACGCCGCGGTGACGAACCGGTCGCGGGTCCGCACGAGCAGCGACGCCCGGTCACAGCCCTCGACGAGCCGGGCCGCCGCATCGACGAGCGCCTGGTGGATGGAGCCGGCGTCGGCTCCCGCGTAGATGAGCGCAGACATCCGGCGGAAGGCGTCGTTGATCGTCGGGTCGAGGGGTAGGTCGGAAGACATGTCACTCCCTGATGGTTCAGCCCAGCCGCCGGGCCCTCACTGCCGAAGGGGCCGATGGACCAGGCAATCTTCGCATCTGCACGCCCAGTCGTTACCCCCTGGGCGAGATCGCTGGAAGTGAGTTGACATCCCTGCGGACAAGGGCAAATACTTGCTTGTTGCAAACAACTAGTTGAGATCCGGAGGTGTGGTCGATGCCGGTCGGCAAGGACGAGGCGAACGCCGTCTTCCTCGCGCTCCTGCGCGTCCAGAAGCTGCTCGTGGCTTCGAAGCACACCGCCCCGCGCGTTCACGAGGGCGTCGACGTCACGGCATACCCCGTGCTGTTCCTCGTCGGCGGCGCCGGGTCGATCCGAATCTCGGACCTCGCGACGTCGCTGCACAACGACGTCTCGACGGTGAGCCGGCAGGTCAGTGCCCTCGTCGCGAACGGGCTGCTCGACAAGAGCGCAGACCCCAGCGACCGGCGGGCCTATGCCGTCTCGCTCACCGATGCCGGTCGTGCCGCACTGGCTCACATCCAGGACACCCGCTCGAGCTGGTTCCAGGGACTGCTGCACGACTGGGAGCCGGCCGACGTGGCCGCGTTCACGGAACAGCTCAGAGCCTTGGGCGACGCCCTCGACGCAAGCCTGCGGGCTCGCGGCGAGTCGCCGCCCTTCATGCCCTTCGTCCCGAGGGGCGCCCGCGCCGGGGCACCGTCCACACCGAACCACTTCGTCCCGAACAACAGGGAGGACTGACATGTCCGACGCCACGGCAGATCCGACTCGCGCTCAGGCGCTGGCCGAGGAGCCGAGGAGCGACCGGCCGGAAGCACCGCTCACACACCGAGAGATCATCACGATCCTCATCGGTCTGATGCTGGGCATGTTCCTCGCGGCGCTCGACCAGACCATCGTCGCGAGCGCCATGCGTGTCATCGCCGACGACCTCAACGACCTCGCCGGCCAGGCCTGGGTCACCACGGCATACCTCATCACCGCGACCATCGCGACGCCGCTCTACGGCAAGCTCGGCGACATCTACGGGCGCAAGAAGCTCTTCCTCTTCGCCATCACGATCTTCACGATCGGCTCGATGCTCTGCACGCTCGCCTGGTCGGTCCCTGCGCTCGCGGCGTTCCGCGCGATCCAGGGCATCGGCGCCGGTGGCCTCTTCTCGCTCGCCCTCGCGATCATCGGCGACATCGTGCCGCCCCGCGAGCGCGCTCGCTACCAGGGCTACTTCCTTGCCGTCTTCGGCACCTCGAGCGTCCTCGGTCCCGTCATCGGCGGCTTCTTCGCCGGCCAGGCGACCATCCTCGGCATCACCGGCTGGCGCTGGGTCTTCCTCGTGAACGTCCCGATCGCGATCGCTGCGCTCGTCGTCGTCAGCCGCACGCTGCACCTCAAGCACACCCGCCTCGACCACCGCATCGACTACTGGGGCGCGGCCACACTGTCGATCGCGCTCGTGCCGCTGCTCATCGTGGCCGAGCAGGGCCGCGGCTGGGGCTGGGGCTCACCGACCTCGATCCTCTGTTACGCGATCGGGCTCGTCGGTGCAGTCGCGTTCTTCCTCATCGAGCGGAACATGGGCGAGGAGGCGCTGATCCCGCTGCGGCTCTTCAGCAACCGCACCATCGCCGCCGCGTCGATCAGCTCGGTCTTCATCGGCATGGGCATGTTCGGTGGCCTGGCCGCCCTGCCCCTCTACCTGCAGATCGTCAAGGGTGCCTCGCCGACGCAGGCAGGCCTGATGCTGCTGCCGATGACCCTCGGCATCATGTTCGGCTCGATCTTCTCGGGCCAGACCATCTCCCGCACGGGTCGCTACCGCATCTTCCCGATCGTCGGGTCCGCGATCCTCGTCGTCTCCCTTTTCGGCTTCCACTACATCGGCGCCGACACACCGCTGTGGAAGACGATGATCGGGATGTTCGCCTTCGGCATCGGCCTCGGCTTCAACTTCCAGCCGCTGACCCTCGCCGTCCAGAACGCCGTCCCGCGGCGCGACATCGGGGTGGCCACCTCGTCCGCGACGTTCACCCGCCAGATCGGTGGCACGCTCGGCACGGCCGTGTTCCTGTCGATCCTGTTCTCCCAGGCCGGCGCGAAGATCGGCGACGCGTTCGCTCGGCTCGCGCCGACGCAGGCATTCCAGTCGGCGCTGCGCAACCCCAACCAGGGCGACCCGGCGACGAACCACCAGTTCATCGCCCAGCTGCATGCCGCGTCGGCTTCAGGCAACCCGGCCGGTGCTGGTGCGAACGCCCTGCAGGACAGCTCGTTCATCAACCAGCTCGATCCACGCCTGGCCCGCCCGTTCCTGGTCGGCTTCTCCGATGCGATGTCGACGGTGTTCCTCGTCGCGTCCGGTGTGCTCGTGCTGGCCTTCATCGCCTCGCTCTTCCTGCCGCACGTCGACCTCGGCCCCAAGCCGGGTGAGGCGCGGGCCGGTTCCACCGAGGATGAGGCCGCTCCGGTGGCCGCCGGCCACTGAGGCACTGAGCAGATCCCGGGTTCGATGTATCACCGCGTTCTCTACGACGCGGTGATACATCGACCCGGCGGGGTCAGCGGGAGGTCAGCGGGAGGTCAGCGGAGGTCAGCGGAGGTTGTGCAGCTCGCGTCGGCTGAGGAAGGCCCGCGTGCCCAGCGCCATGACGAAGGCGAAGCCGCCGGCGATGACCGCGACCCAGTATCCGGGCTGCGGCCCCACCCGGTCGACCACCGCACCGGACACCGCAGAGCCGGCCGCGATCCCGATGATCAGGCCGGTCAGCACGATCGTCATGCCCTCGTTGAGCTGAGCCTTGGGAACGACCCGCTCGATGAGGTTCATCGTCGTGATGAGCGTCGGGGCGGTCGCCATCCCCGCGAAGAGCATGACGCCGGCGAGCACCCAGAGGTTGCCGGCGATGAGGACCGGCGACTCGAGCACGGCCATCCCCAGCGTGCCGAGGATGAGCAGCTTGAGCAGGTTGCGCCCGTGCGACACGTGCCCGAAGACGAGTCCGGCGAAGGCCGACCCCACGGCATACAGGGCGAGGATCGGCCCGGCGGCGTTGCTGTGCCCGGCGTCTTGCGCCACGGCCAGCGTGACGACCTCGTTGACGCCGAAGATCGCTCCGGTCATCACCATGATGAAGGCGAGCGGGATGAGCCCCGGCACCGTGAACGCGTGCTCGGCGGGACGCTCGTGGTGCGGCACGACCGGCGGCTCCGTGGAGCGGGCTGAGATGAAGACCAGGACGCCCACGGCATACATGACCGTCGCGAGGAGGAACCCGGCCTCGGGGAACAGCGTGGTCGACAGCCAGATCGCCAGGACCGGCCCGATGACGAACGTGACCTCCTCCATGACCTGCTCGAACGACATCGCGGAGTGCAGGCTGCGCGGGTCATGGGCGAAGATGTGCGCCCAGCGGGCCCGCGCCATGGTGCCGAGGCTGGGGATCGCCGCGCACAGCGGGAACGTCACGAAGAGCACCCATGACGGCCAGCCCCGCCATGACGCGAGCATCGTCAGGATGGCCCAGAAGCCCGACCACAGGAAGAACGGGATGGCGACCCGCCGCTGGCCGTACCGGTCGACGAGCCGTCCGATGACCGGCGCGCAGACCGCCAGCGAGACCATCCCGACGGCGACGACGGCCCCGGCGAGCTCGTAGGATCCGCGCCGCGCGGCGACCATGGCGACCGTGGCCACGCCGAACATCGCACCCGCGGAGCGGGCGATCATCCCCCCTGTGATGAAGACGCGTGCCCCCGGTACCTCGAAGAGAGGTCGGTAGGACGCCAGCACAGATGCTCCTCACGATCGGGGGCGCGAACCTTCCCATACTCGCACTGGAGCGACGATGGGCCGAATCCCCGGCTCGGCTCAGTCCTCGTGCTTGCGGCGCAGGGACCACATCTGGGGCGACCGCTCGAGCTCCAGCGCGACGTCCCAGGGCATCCCTCCGGGCGCCGTCTCGCGACGGAAGCTGGCGACGGTGCGACGGGCGAGCTCCGGGTCGGCGGCGACACGACGTGCCATCGTGAGGGCCTGCTGCTCGACGTCGCCGTCGTCGTATGCCGCCCAGGCCAGTCCCAGGGCCACGGCTCGCTCGCCGTCGACCTCCTCACCGAAGAGGCCCATGGCGGCCGCGGCCTCGCGTCCGGCGGCCCGGTTGAGCAGGGTGAAGTGGCCACCCCCGGGGTGGATGCCGATCTGCGCGAAGCCGGGCAGCAGCCGTGCCGAGCGAGACACGATCCGCAGGTCGGTGGCGAGGGCGAGGTTCAGGCCGGCACCGACAGCGGCGCCCCGGACCGCCGCGATGGTCGGGCACTCGGCGGAGCCGACCGTGGTGAAGGCGCGGTAGACCGTCTCGAGGTTGCGGTAGGCGCGGTTCTCGACAGGATCGCGGCCGACGTCGAAGAGCACGTCACGCACCGCACCGGCGCAGAAGTGCGCGCCGCCCGTGACGACCATGGCTCCGACCGAGTGGTCATCCGACGCGGCCCGGGCGGCCTCGATGAGCTGGCGGGACATCGTCACCGACAGCGCGTTGCGGCGCTCGGGAGCGTCGAGGGTGACGAGCGCGACGCCGTCGCTGACCTCGTAGCGGATCTCGGTCATGGGGGCGAGTCTCCTTGAGCTGGTCTGTCCGGGTCGAGGTATTCGGGTCGAGGTATTCGGGTCGAGGTATTCGGGTCGAGGTATTCGGGTCGAGGTCACAGGTCGGTGTATGCCGCGACGGACTACCTCGACCCGGCGGGGGGTCCCGGGGACGCGGCGCGCCCGGTCGTGACCAGGGTCCAGAGCCGGTCGTAACCCGCCGAGCTGGCGAGAGCGGTGAGTGTCTCGTCCCACTCGTGCAGCGACCCGAACTCGCTGCGGCGCACCAGGATCGGCCGGGTCAGGGTCTGCAGCTCATGCTCCAGCGTCGTCCCGATCGCGCCGAGGACCTGGTGGGCGTTGCGGACGACGACCGACGCGGCATGTCCGACGCACGACTTGGCGACGCCCACGGCGAACAGCATGCCCGGGTCGTGCCAGTCGGAGGCGGCGGCTCTGGCGACAGCGGCGTCGGTCGCGGCCCTGGCGAGGGCGGTCTCGGCGGCAATGTCGGACACGAGGTTCTGCACGGTCTGGAACCGGGCCAGCGGGCGGCCGAACTGGACCCGCTCGCTCGCATGGGTGAGCACCACCTCGACGACGCGCTCCATCGCGCCGACGACCTGCGCCGACCGGGCGAGGGCGCCACGCAGGTGGAACTGCTCACCGATCTCGTGGGCTACGAGAGCCCCGGCCTCGAGATCCTCCAGGTCGAACTCGACCGTGTCGCTGGGCTCGCCGGCGAGGTTGCGTCCGGGCTCGACCATCGTCTGGTCCACCGGCACGGCACTGACCCGCCACTCGTCCCGGTCCTCCCACAGGGCGACGAGCACCTCGACGTCCCGAGCCCAGGTCACGTTGAGGGCGACCCCGGAAGGGTCCGGGCGGCATACGGTACGCAGGCGGCCGTCGTCCGGGAGGTCCGCCGCCTCGAGCAGCCAGCCGGCGAGAAGGTCGTGCTCGGCGAGGGGCACGGGCGCGCCGGCGGCCGCGGCGAGCCCGAGCAGGGCGGCCGCATCGACCCAGGTCCCACCGCTGCCACCACGGGCAGCGGGGGCGGTCAGCCGCGTGAGGTCGAGCGCCTCGAGCCGCGCCCAGAGCGCCCGGTCGAGCTCGACATGGGCGCTGGGTGCGGGGCGAGCCGCGCGGTAGTCGGCGAAGAGATCCGTGAGGACCGCCACGAGGTCCGGGTCGGGGCCGGTCGGCTCCGCGAGCGCGCGCAGGTCGGTCATCAGCGCATCCCCAGGCCGCGGGCCAGGACCCCGCGCAAGATCTCGTTGGTGCCTCCGCGCAGGGTGAACCCGGGCCGTTGCAGGATCGCTGCGTGCAGAAGGGTGTACAGCTCCTCGTCCTCGACCCAGCCGGTCGCGGCCAGGGTGTCGACGTAGTCGGCGATGTCGCCCTCCTCGGTGGTGCCGAGCAGCTTCACGACGGCCGCAGCGACGTCTGCGTCCTCGTGTGCCTCCAGCGCCGCCGATACGGCGAACGACATCTGGTGCAGCGCCGCGAGTCGCGCCACGTGGCGTCCGAGCGCCGGGTCGGTGGGCAGGCGGCCGTCGTGCATCGCCTGCGTGGTCGCCGCGAGGAGCTGGAACGTCGACAGCACGCGCTCGGGACCGGACCGCTCGAATCCGAGCTCGGAGGTGACCTGCGCCCATCCCTCGCCGATCGCGCCGAGCACCCGGTCGTCAGGCACGAAGACGCCATCGAGGTGCACCTCGTTGAAGTGGTGGTCACCGCCCATCGACAGGATCGGGCGGATGTGAACGTCGGGCGAGCGGAGGTCGACGATGAACTGGCTGAGCCCGGCGTGCCGGTGGGCGGGGTCCGGTGGAGCGGACCTGGCCAGGGCGAAGAACGCGTCGGCCTCGTGGGCGCCGCTCGTCCAGACCTTCGTGCCGGTGAGGCGCCAGCCGCTCCGGCCGTCCGGCCCGGCCTCCACGCGCTCCGCGCGGGTGCGGACGCTGGCCAGGTCGGAACCCGAGTCGGGCTCGCTCATGCCGATCCCGAAGACGACCTCGCCGCGGCTGATGCCCGGCAGGAACGCGTGCTTCTGCTCCTCGGTGCCGTACTTGAGCAGCGACGGCCCGATCTGTCGCTCGGCGATCCAGTGAGCGGCGACGGGCGCACCGACGACGAGGAGCTCCTCGGTGACGACGAACCGCTCGAGATAGCTGCGGCCCTGGCCGCCGTACTCGGTCGGGATCACCATCCCGAGCCAGCCGCGGCGCCCCAGCTCCCTCGTGAAGTCGCGGTCCCAGCGGGTGAGCCACGTGTCGACGTGCGGCACGAAAGCACCGGCCCTGACCTGCTCGGCCAGGAACGCCCGGACCTCCAGCCGAAGCTCGGTCAGCGGCGCCAGCTCGCGCATCCCCTGGGGTACCAGACGTGGCGCCATGCTCACCTTTCCTCGGTCGGCCCAACCTGCTGGTCAGCCTCCCACACGCCCCGCGCCCAGGTTCTCCGGGCGGCCGCCTGCTCGCCGGGCGAGCTGTGACGCGTGGGACCGAGCGCACACTCGACCGGCGGGGGCGGCATACCTTTCGGGGGTCAGGCGTGGGCAGGCTGACGTCGACGGGATCCGATGGCCAGCAGCACGATCCCCAGGCCGAACCACGAGGCGAGGACGGTGAGCCCGTGGGTGGCGCCGGCGCCGTCGAAGTATGCCGTGCTGCGCAGCACCTGCCCGGCGGCACCGGGCGGGAGCCACGACCCGAGCGTCGCCCAGAAGGCGGGCAGGAACTCGGGAGCTGTGGCGATCCCGGAGAGCGGGTTGCCCAGGAGCACGAAGGTCGCCACGCCGAGGCCGAACCCGACCCACCGCCCGACGGTGTAGAGGCCGAGCAACGCCGTCGACATCGCGGCGAGGACGGCGGCCATCCCGGCTGCGTCCAGGGCCCACGAGCCCGTGAAGGCGCCGTACCAGTGGAGCAGCGCCGCCAGCGTCGACCCGACAAGGACGGCGGAGGCCAGGACGCCGGCGAGCCTCGCCCAGGGACGGCGGACCAGCCGGATCATCGCCAGGACCGGGGCGACCGAGCCGATGATCAGCGGCAGCAGCGCCGACGCGAGTCCGGCGCCACGCGGGTCGCCGGTCGGCAGCGGGACCACCTCGGTCACGGGCACCTGCTGACCGGTCTGCTGCGAGAGCCCGGCCGCGAGTGCGTTGAGCACCTGGGCGACCGCGGGGCTGCCTGCGGGTGCGGTCAGGACCTTCGGACCCTGCGCGCCGATGATGATGCCCCCGTAGACGTCGCGGTCGCGGATGGCCGTCGTCAGGGCGCTCTCGTCGGGGAAGGTGGTCAGCGCGAACGCCCCGGGTGACCGTGCCTCCAACGCCGCGGTGACCTGGCTCGTCGCCCCAGCCGGGCCGGCGAGCCCGATCGGAACCTCGCGCGGCGCGCTGTGGATCGCCGGGAGGACGAAGGCAGTGAGGACGAGGCCGAGCACGACGACGAGCGCGACGAGGGCGCCCGCCGGCGCGGGCCGCCGCCGGGTGACCTTGAATCGCCCCGGGTCTGGTGGAGGGTCTGATCCCACGAAAGGGTGGAGTCATGCCTGTTCCGAGGAAGTACACGGACGAGCTGCGTGAGCGCT
>NZ_JBSGGK010000023.1:0-73342 GCF_053603855.1 Monashia sp. NPDC004114
CCTCGAACACCAACGGCTCCAGGTTCGCCCGCGCGGCATACACCCCCGCGGTGTACCCGGCCGGGCCGGAACCGATGATGATCACGTTGCGGACGCCGGTGCTCACGTGTGGCTCTCCTTGTCGTGGGTCTGGGGCGATGTCGACGGCGCTGCTGCTCCGCGTCGCGCCAGGAAGGCGTCGATCAGGGCGGCGGCCTCGGAGCCGGAGCCGACGGCCGCGATCGTCGCACGCTCGAGGTCGAGTGACGCGGTGAACCCGCGGTCGGCGGCACCGCGGACGAGCCGGCGCGTTCTCCCGAGCGCGCGCGCCGGCCCCGCGGCGAGGCTCCGCGCCAGTGCCAGAGACTCGGCCTTCACGTCGGCGTCGGCGCACACCCGGGTGACGATCCCCCAGTCACGGGCCTCCGCGGCGGTGAGCGCACGGTTCGTCAGCGTGAGCTCGAGGGCGCGCCCGGTCCCGACCGCGCGCGGCAGGAGCCACGACGTGCCGCAGTCGGGGGTCAGCCCGATCGCCGCATAGCCGCTGACGAACCGCGTCGACTCGCCCGCGATGACGAGGTCGGCCGACAGCATCAGTGCGAGGCCGGCCCCAGCGACCGCGCCGTGGACGCCCGCGACGACCGGCACGTCGAGGGCGTCGATGCGTCGGACCACCGCGTGGGCCGCATCGGCCAGCCCGGCGAGAAAGTCGCCGCGGTCCGGGGCGGTCGCCATCGCTCCGACGTCGCCGCCACCGCAGAAGCGCGCACCGCTTCCTTGCAGGAGCACGACCCGGATCGTGTCGTCCGCGGCCACCCGAGTCACAGCGTCGTCGAGGGCAGCGACGAGCGCGTGGTCGAGGGCGTTGGCGGCTGCCGGCCGGTTGAGGGTGAGGACGGCGACTCCGCCGTCGGCGGCGAACAGGACGGGCCGATCGGACACGATGGATCCCTTTCAGCGGGTGTGGGACCGGATGGAAGGCAGCAGGCCGACGCGCGCCCGTAGAACAGCGCGAAGGCGAATCAACCGCATAGAATGCGCGGAGCGTCCACGGCCGGTGGAGCACCGGAGGCGCCAAGCACAGGGGCGCGGGAAAGGAGACCGACGATGGTCGTAGACGAGACGACCGCGACGCGCGCGCCGCGACGGGCACGCCGCCACGAGAAGGTCGCCGAGCAGGTGGCGAGGGAGATCCTGCGCGAGATCCAGCGGCAGGGACTGCGCGCCGGAGCGACCCTCCCGTCGGAGTCGGTCATGCTCGAGCGTTTCGACATCGGTCGCGGCTCGCTTCGCGAGGCCTTGCGCATCCTCGAGGTCAACGGACTCGTGACCATCAAGACCGGCCCTGGCGGTGGACCCATCGTCGCCGAGTCCAACCCCGCGAGCTTCGGCCAGATGTGGACCCTCCACCTCCAGTCGATCGGCGCCACCTACCGCGAGCTCCTCGAGGCACGCGTCGAGTACGAGTCGGTCCTGGCCCGCCGAGCAGCCGAGCGTGTGACACCCGAGCGCACCGCCAGCATCAAGGCGACCATCGAGGAGGCAAGCACCCTCCTCGACGACGACGTGCAGTACGCCTCGTCCGCAAGCGGGTTCCACACGGCGGTCTGCATTGCCGGGGACAACAGCGTGATGGCCTTGGCGGCGAATGCCATCTCGTCGCTGTGGTCTCGCCGCGTCACCACCGTGCTGTTCGCGCCTGAAGACCGGCCGTTGATCCTCCAGCAGCACCGGGACATCACCAGGGCCATCGAGCGGGGCAACGGCCGGCAGGCCGAGAAGCTCATGCGCGAGCACATGCAGGCGTACCGCGACTACTGCGAGAGGCGGTATCCCGCCCGCCTGGACGACATCGTCGACTGGAGCTGACGACTCATCTGGCGGCTGTTCGCTGTACATATGAATAGTATGCAGGAATAGGATCCATCGATCGACGGTGCAGGAACGTCAGATCCGTCACGCCGGTCAGTCAGTAGCCCTGGGTGCGGTACTCGCCGACCCGGTCACCCGGGACCTCCGGCGTCTCCCCGGCCGTGAGCAGCCGAAGCGAGGTCAGCAGCCAGCCCTGCGGGGTGCGCCGGAAGGTGTCCACGTATCGGGCCCATCGGTGGCGATCGGCGCGGCCCGTCGCCGGGTCGAATCGCTGCCACGAGTACAGGTAGCACCGAAGGACCGCCTCGCCCGCCGATGGGAAGTCGACCTCGAAGTTCGTCAGCTGGTGACTGCTCGCGACCACGGGACCGAGCGCGCCGGCATACCACTCGCGGATCGCATCGCGTCCCGCGAGCGGTCGGGAGGGGTCGTAGGCCGCGACCGCATCGGCGGCGAACGACGCGACCATCGCCTGAGCGTCACCCGCGTCGGCGGCCCGCGCGAACGCGAGCTTCACGGCGACGACCGCCTCGCGGTCCAGGAGCCGGGCCACAACCTCTTCGCGCAACATGCTGCCTCCATTGACCAGTCGATTCATACGCATTAATATCACGGGTGTCCTCAGGCGGACCGGGAGCCACTCCTGATGCCCCGAGAGTGACACGCGTCCGGCGTCCTCGCCGCCGACCACCCACGATGATCCGCGACGACGCATCAGGCACCGCCGCGAGAGACAGGAGCGATGACGATGAAGCTGGCCGGACGGATCGCCCTCGTGACGGCGGCGGGATCAGGGATGGGACGGGCCGCCTGCGAGCGGTTTGCCGCCGAAGGCGCACACGTCATCGTCACCGACCTCTCGCTCGAGGCCGCCCAAGGAACAGTCGATGCGATCGAAGCAGCCGGCGGGTCCGCCGAGGCCCATCGGGTCGACATGGCCGACCTTCAAGGCCTCACGGCCCTCGTCGCGGGGATCCGCGAGCGCCATGGCGTCCTGCACGTGCTCTACAACCACGCCGGCATCCCCGGCGCGAGCGGAATCGACATCAGCGAGAGCGAGTTCGACCTCGCGGTCGACGTCAACGTCAAGGGCGGCTTCTTCCTCACCGCACAGTGCGAGGACCTCCTCGAGGCAGCCGGTGGCACGGGGTCGGTCATCTTCACCGCCTCGGTCTCGGGTGTCGTCGGCTCTCCGCTGAGCCCGCTCTACTCGATGACCAAGGGCGCCGTCGTCCTCCTGGCCAAGAGCCTTGCACTCCGCCTGGCGCCCAAAGGGATCCGCGTCAACGCGATCTGCCCGGGTCCCATCGCGACCTCGATGCTGCCCCAGTTCTTCGGCCGCGACACCGACGCCGACGTGTCGGACGTCATCGAGAAGTTCACGGTCAACGTGCCCCTGGGTCGACCGGGCCGAGCCGACGAGATCGCAGCGGCAGCATCGTTCCTCGCCTGCGACGACGCCAGCTTCGTCACCGGTGTGGCGCTCCCCGTCGACGGCGGGTACCTCGCCCGCTGACTCCAGGCTCTCGAGACACGTCCCCCGACGCCCGATGGCGTCGGGGGACGTTCTCGTCGAAGGGGATCCGCCGCTGATCCACCTCAGGGGGTAGCCCACTGAACGTGCTGCGGCTCGAGGAACTCGTGGATACCCCAGCGTCCGAGCTCGCGGCCGACTCCGCTGGCGCCGAAGCCGCCCATGACCGCGTCGGGACGGAACCCGCCCCCGCCGTTGATCGACACCGCACCTGCGCGCAGGCGCGGCGCGAGCGCCCGTGCGGCCGCGAGGTCGGCGGAGTAGATGTAGGCGTGGAGGCCGTAGAGCGAGTCGTTGGCGATGTCGATCGCCTCGTCGACAGAGTCATAGGGCAGGGCGACCGAGACCGGCCCGAAGATCTCCTCCTGGGCGACGGGCCACGAGTTGTCGACATCGGCGAGGACAACCGGGTTCGTGAACCAGCCGCGCTCCAGGTCGGGCCGCCCGCCGCCCGCGAGGACACTGCCTCCCTGGGCGAGCGCCGCCGCGACGTAGCCTTCGACCCGGTCGCGGTGCTCGCGAGTGATCATCGGCCCGACGACGGTGTCCGGGTTACGTGGGTCACCGACGGTGACGCCTGCGATGGTCACACGGGTCACGTCGACGAACTCGTCCCAGCGCGACCGGTGGACGAGGATCCGGGTGGGCGCCGCACACGCCTGACCACCGTTGCGGCAGTAGCGCAGGTGCAATGCCGGAGTGACCGTCGCGACGTCGGCGTCGGGCAGGAGAATGGCCGGCGACTTGCCACCCAGCTCGAGCACGACCCCCGCGAGGTGCGAGGCCGCCTGCCGCATGACGTGCTTGCCCACCTCCACGGACCCGGTGAAGGTGACCTTGGCGACGTGGGGATGCTCCGTGAGGCGCTGGGCCGCAGCCGCGTCGCCGACCAGCACGTTGACGACTCCCGGCGGGAAGCCGGCCTCCTGCACGAGCCGGGCGAGCAGCAGGGTCGCGACCGGCGTGCGGGGCGAGGGCATCAGCACGACCGTGCAGCCGGTCGCGAGGGCCGGGCCGAGCTTGTGGACCGCGAGGGTCAGCGGGTAGTTGTACGCGGCGATCGCTGCGACGACCCCGACAGGTCGGTAGCCGACGACGCTGTGGGAGGGTCCGGGCACGGTGTGCGGACCGAGGTCCTCGGTGCGGTCGACGGGCGCCTGGTCGGCGTACCAGCGCAGGTGCTCGATCGGCCACGCCACCTGGAGCGGGCCGGAAATCGAGATCGGCGTGCCCGCCTCGGTGAGAACGGCGTCGGCGAGCTCGTCCTGATGCGCCTCCATCAGGTCGGCGAGACGGTGCATCAGCGCGCGCCGCTCCTCACCGGTGGAGTCGGCCCACGCGCCACGACGGAATGCTGCCCTCGCCGCCTCGACCGCCAGGTCGACCTCCCCGGCGTCGGCCGCACGAATGGCGGCGACAACCTCCTCGGTCGCCGGGTCCTCGACCTCGACGACGGGGCCGCTGCCGTCGATCTCGTCCCCGCCGACGAGCAGACGCAGCTCGCCCCAGCGACTCGTCGAGGTCACGGGCGGGGTGGCCGTTTCGGACGTCATGTGCACCTCCATGGTTGGTGATCCATGCTAACAATTGGCTACGTTCTTGACTACCATATGCATAGATTCTAGAGTCAGTCATCCACCACCACCGAGGAGAACCATGAAGGCTCGACCGGCTCTCGACGGCGTCCGGATCGTCGAGTTCGCCCATGTGATCGCCGGCCCGCTGGCCGGGACCCTGATGGCCGACCTGGGTGCCGACGTCGTCCACGCCGAGGACCCAGTACACGGTGACCCCGGACGCCGACAAGGTCCGACCAAGGACGGCGAGTACCTGTGGTGGAAGGTGTCCGGGCGCAACAAGCGGTCCGTGACGCTCGACCTGCGCACGCCGGAGGGACAGGCCGTCGCGCACGACCTCGTCCGGTGGGCCGACGTCGTCATCACGAACTTCCGGGTGGACACGCTCAAGCGCTGGCACCTCGACTGGGCTGCGCTCCACGAGGTGAACCCGCGCCTCGTCATGCTCCAGATCACCGGCAACGGAACCACGAGCACGGCTTACAACGAGCCGGGGTTCGGCAAGGTCGGCGAGGCCCGCAGCGGCGTCGTCCACGTGACCGGCTTCCCCGACGGCCCGCCCGTCCACACCGGCTTCTCGCACGCGGACACGACGACCGCCCTCATGGGTGCGTTCGCGGTGGCCGCGGCGCTGGTCCGGCGCGACGACGAGGACTTCCAGGGCGAGTGGATCGACATCGCTCTCTTCGAGACGCTCTTCCGGCTGATCGAGTGGCAGGTCATCTTCACCGACCAGTTCGGCGAGGCCCCCCTGCGTGCGGGCAACCAGCTCGCCGTCGCTCCGGGAGCCGTGGTCAACACGTACCTCACGAAGGACGAGCACTGGCTGACGGTCACCTCGGCCACCCCGAGGTCGGTGTCGAACATCGCCCGCATGCTCGGTGAGCCCGAGGACGAGTACCGCAGCGTCGAGGCGCAGGCCGCGCGCAAGGAGCGTCTCAACACGTTGTTGGAGGCCTGGATCGGCGAGCGGACCGCAGACGAGTGCCTCCAGGTGATGAAGGACCTCGAGGTCGTGGCGTCACGCATCTACAGCGCGACCGACATCCTCGAGGACCAGACCTACGCCGAGCGCGGCGACATCATCAGCGTCCCCGACGAGAAGCTCGGCGAGGTGAAGATGCAGGGCGTCGTCCCGATGCTGCACCAGCGGCCTGGGTCCGTCTGGCGCTCGGGTCCGAAGCTCGGCGAGGACAACGACCTCGTCTACGGCGAGTGGCTCGGCTACGACCCGCACCGCGTATCGGACCTTCGCGCACAGGGCGTGATCTGACGATGCCGCACCACGACGTCGGGACGCGACCGGGCAAGTCCGCGCACCGGTCGGTCCGCACCGTCTTCGAGGCACCCATCCTCGACGAGCGGAAGTGGGCCAAGATCCCCTCCATCGACGCCGACGTGTTCTTCCTCGACCTCGAGGATGCCGTTGCGCCTGCGCGCAAGGAGGAAGCCCGTGAGCGCGCGCTCGGCTTCCTCCACGACCCGGCATACTTCGAGGGCCGCCGCACCCTCGCCCGCCCGAACCACCTGTCGACGCCCTGGGGACGCGACGATGTCATCGCGTTGGCGGAGGCGGGTGCCGAGCTCGTCGCGTACCCGAAGATCTCGTCCTACGAGGAGCTCCTGGAGGCTCTCGAGCTGTTCGAGCAGCACGGCGCGAGGCCGGACGTCTACGCGATCGTCGAGACACCGGGTGCGCTCGTCGACATCGCGCGGATCGCGGCGCACCCGCAGGTCGTTTCGATGATGTTCGGGCCGGGCGACCTCAGCGTCGAGATGGAGATCCCGCTGTTCGACCCCGACGGCGAGCTCAACGCGATCTTCCACCCGCTCAAGGCGACTGCAGTCGTCGCGGCGCACGCAGCACGCATCGCCATCACCGACATCGTGTTCGCGCCGGACTACCGCGACCTCGACGACGTCCGCCGGCGCGCAGAGGCGAGCAAGCGCCTCGGCTTCACCGGCATGGCGTGCTTCTACCCGCCGCACGTGCCGATCCTCAACGAGGTGTTCACCCCGTCGGACGAGGAGACCCGCAGGGCCCGTGAGCTGGTCGAGATCTACGAGAGCGTGCGCTCCGAGGGCAAGCCCGCGGCCCTCACCGAGGACGGGCAGACGATCCTCGTCCACGACTACGAGAAGGCACGCGCTCTCCTGGCCAGGGCACAGTAGACGCGATGCGCCTTCGCGCGTCAGATGCGTTCGATGATCGTGGCGTTCGCCGTGCCGCCGCCCTCGCACATGGTCTGCAGGCCATAGCGCCCGCCGGTGCGACGGAGGTGGTGGACCATGCTGGTCATGAGCCGGGCGCCGGTCGCCCCGAGCGGGTGCCCCAGCGCGATGGCGCCGCCGTTGGGGTTGGTGCGTGACGGGTCGGCCCCGGTCTCCTTCAGCCAGGCGAGGACGACCGGTGCGAAGGCCTCGTTGACCTCGAAGACGTCGATGTCCTCGACGGACAGCCCTGCCCTGGCAAGCACTACGTCGGTCGCCGGGATGGGGCCGGTCAGCATGAGCACGGGGTCGGAGCCGACGGCCGCCATCGCCCTCACCTTTGCCAGCGGACGCAGCCCGTGCCGCTCGACCGCGGCCGCGGATGCGACGAGGAGGGCGGCCGCCCCGTCGGAGATCTGGCTCGCGACGGCCGCTGTGATCCGCCCGTCAGGGCGCAGCGTCGCAAGACCCGCCATCTTCTCGAGCGTCGTGTCGCGGCGGGGGCCCTCGTCGGCGGAGACGCCGTATGCCGCCACGATCTCCTCGTCGAAGGCGCCGGACGCCTGGGCGGCGAGCGCCCGTCGGTGGCTCTCGAGCGCGAAGCTCTCCATGTCGGCGCGGGTGACGCCCCACTGCTCGGCGATGAGCTCTGCGCCGCGGAACTGTGAGATCTCCTGGTCGCCGTAGCGCTGGACCCACCCCTCCCCCGCCCACGGGGCCGGCATCCCGAGGTCGACCCCGACATGCACCGGGCTCTGGAGCGGGACCGAGCTCATGCTCTCGACCCCACCCGCGACGACGAGGTCGGCCTGGTCGCTCATGACCGCCTGCGCGGCGAAGTGGACCGCTTGCTGCGAGGAGCCGCACTGCCGGTCGAGGGTCACGCCCGGGACGCTCTCGGGCAGTCCTGCGGTGAGCCATGCCATGCGGGCGATGTTCCCGCTCTGCGGGCCCAGCTGGTCGACGCAGCCGAGGTAGACGTCGTCGACGCTGGCCGGATCCACTCCGGCGCGTTCGACGAGCTCCCTCAGGACGACCGCGGCGAGGTCGGCGGGGTGCACCTGGGCCAGGCCGCCCCTGCGCCGCCCGACCGGGGTGCGCACGGCCTCCACGATGTAAGCGTCCACGGGTCGTCCTCCTGTCTGGGCGCGGCCCGGCGGGTCGGCCGGGTCGGCCGGGTCGACCGGGTCGGCCGGGTCGGCCGGGTCGGCCGGGTCGGCCGGGTCGCGGGTGGTGAGCTCGCTCATGCGGCGCCGGCCGCGACCTCGAGGAGCCGCTCGATGGTGGGCGGCAGCGTCTCCTGGTAGGGGTCCACGTGCCGACCCGTGCGATGGCGGTGCAGGTTGTGGGACATGATCGCGCCCATCCGGAAGGCTCCGAGCCGGACGAACCAGGCGGCATCGGGGACATCTGCCCCGACCGCGCGGCCATAGGTGGCCAGGACGTGGTCGACCCCCGGCACGACGACGTCGGTGCGGGCGATGCCCGGGAAGTGGCCGAGGTCGGCGAAGGTCGCGAGCCAGCCGAGGTCGACGCGCGGGTCGCCGTGGGTCCAGATCTCCCAGTCGACGACCGCCCGTGGCTCGACACCCTCGAAGAGGACGTTGCCGAGCCGGAAGTCACCGTGCACGAGCCCGACCTTCCACGGGTCGGGGACCTGAGTGCCCAGAGCGACGGCAGCCTGCTCGCCGAGGGACCGGAACCCCTCGTCGCCGGCCGCGACGATCTGCGCGAACTGCCCGAGCTCGGCGGCCGGGGTGCGGACCGGTTCGGCAGCCAGCTCCCCCATCGGGACGGCATGCAGGTCGGCGAGCAGCTCTGTGACGACGTCGAACCGCTTGCGCACGAGGGACGCTGGCAGGTCAGCGCCCGTGTCGTCGATGGCCGGCTCGACCGCCTCACCCGCCGCAAACGAGACGACGGCGAGTGGCTGCTCGCCCTCCTCGGTGGCGATGACCTCAGGGGCGGGGACGTGCGGGCCGACCTGCGCCATGGCCCGCGCCTGCCGGAGGACGTCATGGCGGCCGACGGCAGGCCGGCCCGGAGCCGCCACCTTGACGACGACCCGTCCGCTCCGCGCGGTGACGCACTGGAGGGTGATGCCTGAATGGCCACCGGGCAGGGGGCGGAGGTCGGCCACGGGCTCGCCGAGCAGGCGCTCGAGCCGGGCCACGAGCTCGGGTGTCACCACCCCGGCGGCGCTCACGCGGCCCTCGCTCCTGCGGTCCAGGTCATCGGCGACTGCTCCTCTGCTCCGAGATGATTTCTGACCATCATTATCATATGCTAGACCCTAGAAGCGCCGGGGATGTGGCCGGGGCCACAGAGGGGAAGGTGGTTGCGGAGATGGTCGGCGACCTGACACAGGCTGGCACGGCGAGACCACGACTGCGCCGCACCGAGAAGGTGTCGCAGAGTGTGGCCCGCGAGATTGTCCGGACCATCGTCGAGGAACGGCTCGAGCCCGGGTCCGTCCTGCCGGCCGAGGCCGAGATGGTCCATGAGTTCGGGGTCGGCAGGGCCTCCCTGCGCGAGGCACTGCGCCTCCTCGAGGTCCAGGGGCTGGTGGCGATGAAGCCCGGCCCCGGGGGCGGTCCCGTCGTGGGCGCGGCCGACGCGACCCACTTCGGCCGGATGGCGACCCTCTTCTTCCAGCTCGCCGGCGCGACCTTCGCCGACCTGCTCGAGGCTCGCATCGCCCTGGAGCCGATGATGGTGCACCAGCTGACCGAAGCCCAGGACCCGAACCTCATCGGGGTCCTCGAGGGGCTCCTCGGGGCCGACCTCGAGGACGAGCGCAGCTACGTCGAGCGGGCGGTCGGATTCCACGACCTCATCGCCTCGAGCACGAAGAACCCGGTCCTCAACCTCGTGAGCTCGGCGATCATCCACTGCTATGCCGCACGGGTGCCGGGGGCGTCGTTCCCCGCGGGACGCCGGCACGAGGTCGTCAACGAGCACCTCGCGATCCTTCGAGCGGTCGTCGGGCGCCGACCCGACGAAGCCGAGGCGCTGATGCGGCAGCACATGGAGTCGACCCGCGCCGACGTCCTGGCGCGATATCCCGGACTCCTGGACGAGCTCGTCGGGTGGGACTGACGGATCCGACCCGGTGACAGCGCCGATCAAATCCCTTATTATAGTTGATATGAATCAACCTGCCGCCTCGTTCTTCACCGACCGCGTCGCCATCGTGACGGGCGCCACCCGCGGCATCGGGCGCGCCACTGCCGAGCTGCTCGTCGAGCGGGGAGCCAAGGTGCTGGTCGTCGCCCGCAAGCCCGAAGAGGTCAGTGAGACGGTCGCGGCTCTCGGTGAGGCCAGCACGGTCGGCTATGTCGCCAACGTGCGCGACCCCGAGGGCCCCGCCGGGATCGCGCAGGCCGCGCGGGCCGCCTTCGGACGCATCGACTTCGTCGTCAACAACGCGGGGGCCAACGCGAGCTACGGGCCTCTTCTCGGCATCCAGCGCGACGCCTTCCTCACCACGGTGACGGTCAACGCATGGGCACCCCTGGCCCTCGTCCAGGCCGCCGTCGAGGCCGGGCTCGGCGAGCACGATGGCGCCGCGGTGGTCAACGTCAGCACGATCGGGGCCCGTCAGGTGCAGCCGCTCGTGGCGGGCTACACCGCGAGCAAGGCCGCCCTGGACGTCATCACCAAGGGGCTGGCCCGCGAGCTGGGGCCACGCGGCATACGCGTCAACGGGGTGTCCCCCGGGCTGGTGCAGACGACGATGGCGGGCATCCTCTGGGAGGGCGACCGCGGCACCGAGGAGGCCGAGATCCTCCCGCTGCAGCGCCTCGGCCAGCCGCGCGACATCGCAGGCGCGGTGGTCTTCCTCCTCTCGGACGAGGCGCGGTGGATGACCGGCGGGATGCTCGATGTCGACGGCGGCCGGCTCCTCGTCGGCGGCGAGCCGCGCAACCTCATCGGCGAGTACGACCTGTCGATCGACTCCAACGTCCACTGAGGGACGCTGAGGGACGCTCAGGGGACGCCGGAGGACGCCCGCTGAGTGACGGCGCCGGCCATCACAGAGCGGGCGAGGGCACGCCTCACCAGTCGGCGGGCTTCTCCTTGTAGTTGAGGAAGGTGTACTCGGCCTTCTGGACCTGCTCGCCGTGCTGGTTCGTCACCCGCATCTCCCACGTGGCGAGGCCGAACTTCTCGTTCTTGTCCTTCTTCTCGAGCAGCACGCACTCGACCTTGACGGTGTCGCCGATGAAGACCGGCTTGGTGAAGCGCAGCTTGTCGAGGCCGTAGAACGCGGCGACCGCGCGGCCGGTGGTGAACAGGCCCTGGCTCATCGCGAGGACGAGGCTTCCCTGCACGAGGCGCTGGCCGAACGGGGTGTCCTTGGCGAACTCGACGTTCGAGTGGATCTCGACCCAGTTGCCCGTGAGCATCATGAACTGGACGACGTCGGTCTCGGTGACGGTCCGGCCGCGCGAGAGCCCGGTCGACTCACCGACCTCGATCTCGTTCCAGAACTTGTCGACTGCCAGCTGCACCTCAGCACCCCTTCCAGACCGGGTCGCGCTTCTCGACCCACGCACGCGGACCCTCCACGGCGTCCTCGCTCGCGTACACGCGGGCGAAGTGCTCGTCGGCGGCGTCCCACGCCGCCGACTGACCCAGCTCGGCTGCCGCCTGGATCGAGCGCCGGGTGGCCTCGACCGTGAGCGGGGCCGAGCGCACGACCTTGGCGGCAAGCTCGTATGCCGTGTCGAGGAGCGCTTCGGGAGCGACGACGTGGTTGACCAGGCCGACCTCGTAGGCCCGCTGGCCGGTGACCGTCGCACCGGTGACGGCCATCTCGAACCACACCTTGCGCGGGATCTGCTGCGCGAGCGCGACCGACCAGGGGGCGCCACGGCTGATCATCGCCTCGGGCATCCGGAACTTCGCGGTCGTCGATGCCACCGCCAGGTCAGCCAGCATGGTGTAGAGCACACCGCCGCCTACTGCGTAGCCGTTGACGGCCGCGATCCACGGCTTGTCGACGACCTCGTTGTGGCCCGGCATGACGACGAAGTCCTTGCCGAGGTTCTGCGACGCGTTCGCCATCATCTCCTTGAGGTCGCCACCGGCGCAGAAGGCCTTCTCCCCGGCCCCGGTCAGGACCGCGACACGCGAGTCCTCGTCCAGGTTGAACCGGCGGAAGGCGGCCCGCAGCCCGTCCCGGACCGGCTTCGACAGCGCGTTGTACGTGTCGGGCTGGTTGATCGTGATCGTCGTGACGTGGTCGCGGGTCACGTAGAGGACGGCGTCATCGGGCAACGGGCTCACCCCGTTCGGCGGAAGCGCGGACGATGCCACGACTGACGAGTGCCTCGACCTCTTCGACCGAGAGGCCCAGCTCCGCGAGCACTTCCTCAGCGTGCTCGCTGAGCAGCGGCGGCGGCTTGACGACTGCTCCCCCGGTGCCGTGCAGGCGAATCGGCGAGGTGCTGTCGGGGACCTTGACGACCCGGCCGTCGGCGCAGGTGACCTCGGCGACCGCCGGCCGGTGTTCCATCTGCGCCTGCTCGAGCATCTGCGAGATCGTCAGCACCGGGCCGAACAGGGCTCCCGCACGGGCGAACTCGGCCTCCCACTCTGCCGTGGTGCGCTGGGTCATGACCTCGGTGACCACGGCCCGCAGCTCGGGCCGGTTGGTCAGTCGCTTCTGGTTCGTCTCGAAGCGGGGGTCGGTCGCGAGCTCGGGACGCCCGAGGGCGGCGCAGAAGCGCGGCCACGTGTCCTCGGTCCACGACCCGGCGATCACGGGCCCGTCTGCGGTCGGGAACACCTCGTAGGGCGCGACCGTGGAGTGGGCGGTGCCCTGCCCCTGCGGCTCCTTGCCGGTGGCGTACAGCTCGGCGAGGCGCGTCGTGTGGGTGAAGGCCAGCGCGTGGAGCAGCGAGACGTCGACCCACTGGCCCTCACCGGTCCGCTCGCGCGCCAGCAGAGCCATGAGCACGCCCTGTATGCCGCTCATCGCGCCCATGATGTCGCCGACCGGGACCCCCGCCCGCGCCGGGTCACCGGGGTTGCCGGTGACCGCGATGATCCCGCTCATGGCCTGGATCACCGGGTCGGTCGCTGGGCGGCGGGACCACGGGCCCTCCTGGCCGAAGGCCGACACCGAGCAGTAGACGAGGCGAGGGTTGATCTCGCGCAGCGCCTCGTACCCGATGCCGATGGCGTCGGCGACGCCCGGCCGGTAGTTCTCCATGACGACGTCGGCCGTCTCGACCAGCCGTTTCACGAGGGCGATGCCCTCCTCGGAGCGCAGGTCGATCGCGATCGACCGCTTGCCGTGGTTGTAGGCGATGAAGGCCTGGCCGTCGAGCTCGAGTGGCTCCCCCGGCATACGGATGGAGCGGGCCGGGTCGCCGTCGGGGACCGACTCGATCTTCACGACGTCGGCGCCGAAGTCACCCATGATCGTCGTGGCATACGGCCCCGCCAGGTGCCGGGTGAAGTCGAGCACCCGGATCCCGGCGAGCGGTCCTTGCGTTGCCATGCCTGTCCTTCGCGGTTGGTGGTGCGCTGTGGCGCGGGTCGTCGTGCGCGGTGGCGCGGGTCGCGCGGCTCGTGGCCTGCCTCGGCTCAGGTCCGCAGGGCCTTGCGCATGGTCCCGGCGATGATCGAGCGCTGGATCTGGCTCGTGCCGCCGCCGATCGTCGACTGCATGCCCTCACGGAAGTACCGCTCCATGTCGGCCTCGGGGAGCATGCCGTGGCCACCCATGACCTGGACGCCCTGGCGCGAGACCTTCTGCAGCGTCTCCGAGGCGAGGAGCTTTGCCATCGACACCTCGCGCAGCGCGGGCTGACCCTCGACGACGGTCGCCGCGGCGCGGTAGGTGATGAGGCGGGCGGCGTCGACCTCCGTCTGCATGTCGGCGAGCATGTGCTTGAGGACCTGGAACTCGTAGATCGGCTTGCCGAACTGGTGTCGCTGGGTCGCGTAGAGCAGCGCGTCGTCGACGGCCTGCTGCGCCGTGCCGACATACCCCGAGGCACCGGCGATCCGCTCGAGCTCGAGGTTGCTGCCGATGATCTCCCAGCCCTGGCCCTCCTCGCCGAGACGGTTGTCCGCGGGCACGCGGACCTCGTCGAGGAACACCTGGTAGGTGCCCATGCCGCGGCGGGCGAGGGTGTTGAGCTTGCGCAGCGTGATGCCCGGCAGGTTGTTGGGGATGATGATCGTCGACAGGCCCTCGTGCTTCGGGGCGTCGGGGTTCGTGCGGACGAGCATGAGGATGTGCGCGCCGTCCAGGCCCGACCCCGAGATCCACTGCTTGGCCCCGGTGATGACGTACTCGTCGCCGTCGCGGACCGCACGGGTCGCGGTGGCGGCGGCGTCGGACCCGGCCTCCGGCTCGGAGATGCCGATCGAGAACTTGTAGCGGCCCTCGACGAACGGCTTGATGAAGCGCTCGAGCTGGTCGGCGTTGCCGAACTTGATGAGGTTCTGCGCCGTGAACGACGGGGTGTTGACCACGGCGGCGGCGAAGTCGAAGCCGTACCGTCCCGCGGCCTCGCACATCAGCGCGTACGACATCGCGTCGGCCCCGGAGCCCCCGAGCTCCTCGGGGATCAGCAGGCTGTGCCAGCCCTCCTTGACGATCTTCTCGTAGCCCTCGTGGTAGTACTCGCGCCCCATGTCGCACTCGCGGATGTACTCCCGGGTGATCTGCTTCTCCATGAACTTGAAACAGGTGTCACGCCAGGCCTGCTGGTCCTCAGTGAGGAAGTTGAAGAACGTCATGGTGACCTCTCGTGTCTGCGGTGGTCGTCGGTGACCGGCGGTCAGTGGCTCGTAAGGCCGAACCGCCTATTCATATGCATGATATGCCTAAATCTACGTGGGCGGAAGAGACCGCGCTGGGCGGTTCGCCTCCTCATCCACCGCACTGGCGGAAAGCGAAAGTCCTTCCGGCCGTGTAGGGCTCGTGGACGACGACCTCGACCGTCGCGCCGACGGCCGGCGCTCCGACCAGGAGGCCGATGACGCGCAGCCCCTGCTCGAACTCGGCGACGCCGACGGCATACGGCGCCTCGACCTTCGAGCCTGGCGGCTGAGCGAGCACTGCGGTGCTCACGGTGAGCCGGGCCGGCCCACGCAGCTCCGCCGGGTCGGCTGGACTGCCGCACGCGGGGCAGGTAGCCCTTCGGGGGAACTCGGACCGGCCGCAGGCCGGACAGGTCGACCCGAGCAGGGCCGTCGAGTCGCCCGGCTCGCCGGAAAGGAACAGGTCGACGCTCATCGGTGCACCACCACGACGCTGGAGTTGTGACCGGCGCCCATGACGTGGCCGAGGCCGACGCGGGCGCCCTGGACCTGGCGGGCGCCGCCGCGTCCGCGGACCTGCTCGACGAGCTCGTGGACCTGGCCCAGGCCAGAGGCGCCGAGCGGCTCGCCCTTGGAGAGGAGACCGCCGGAGACGTTGACCGGGATGCGCCCGCCGAGCGCGGTCGCGCCGCTGCGCAGCAGGGCGGCCTCCTCGCCAGGCGGGCAGAGCCCCAGGTCGGAATAGGCGACGAGCTCGGAGCCGGCGTCGGTGTCCTGGCACTCGACGAGGTCGACGTCGTCGATGCCGATCCCCGCCTCCTCGAGGGCGAGGCGCGCCGCCCGCGCACTGAGGCTCGTGCGGTTCGACTGGTATGCCGGCGCAGGGACGAACCAGTCGTCCGCCGAGCGCGAGACGAGCCCGAGCCCGGCGAGGACGACGGGGTCGGCGACCGAACGCCGCTCGGCCTCGCGACGGCTCATGAGGACGACCGCCGCCGCTCCCTCGTTCGGCGCGCAGAGCATGAGGAGAGTCAGCGGTGGGCAGATCGCCTTGCTGCCCAGGACCTGCTCACGGGTCACCTCGGCTCGGTACATCGCGTTCGGGTTGTGCACCGCGTGCCGGTGGTTCTTCACCGAGACGTCGGCAAGGTCGTCGACGGTGACGTCGGTGGCGGTCATCAGCTCCTGGGCCTGGATCGCGAAGTAGAGCGGGTTGACCCCGAGCCCGTTCTCGATCTGCCACTGCTCGAAGCCCGAGCTCGCGATGAAGCCGCGGGGCGCCTTCTCGACGCCGATGCACAGCACGACGTCGGCGGCGCCCGACTCGACCATCTGCGCGGCCATGAACAGCGCCGACCCGCTCGAAGCGCACGCGGCCTCGACGTTGATGACGGGGACGCCGGTGCGCCCGATCCGGTCGACGATGTTGTGGCCCTTGGCCATCTCGGCGCCGACATTCGCCACGAGCACCATTCCGACGTCGGCGAGGGTCACCCCCGCGTCGGCCAACGCGTCACGCGCAGCGACCTCGCCCATCTCGCGGTACCCCACCGGGAACCTGCCGAAGGGGTGGATGCCCACCCCGGCGATGACGACGTTCTTCACAGCAGCACCACCTGACGGTCGGGGAGCACACGGCCGGCGAGCGCGAGTCGGCCAAGGGCCTCCTCCGCGTCCTCGCAGCCGACGAGGAGGGAGTCGAGCATGAGGGCTCGGCGCACGAAGCGGTGCAGGCCGAACTCCTCGGTGAAGCCCATCCCGCCGCACACCTGCTGGGCGGCGGCGACGGCGGTCTGCGCGGCGAACCCCGCGCTTGCCTTGAGAACGAGCACCTCGGTGTCGGGGTGGGTGTCGGGGTCGGTGTCGGGGTGGGTGTCGGCGCCGGGGATGGCTGCCAGCAGCTCGCGCGCCGCGGTCACCTGCACGTGGGCCTCGGCGAGCCGGTGCCTGACGGCCTGGAACGAGCCGATGGGTACGCCGAACTGGCGGCGGTCACGGACGTGGGCGCAGGCCAGGTCGAGGGCGCCCTCGGCCACGCCGACGAGCTCGTGCGCGACAAAACGGGCAACCCGAGAGATCAGCGTCGCGGCGTCGACGTCGAGCAGCTCGGTCGCGTGGAGCGGGACCGACCCCGTGACCCGGGTCAGGGAGAGGCCCGGGTCGAACCCGTCGGCCGCGGCGAGCGCGAGCAGTCCGAGGTCGACGCGCCGCGCCACGCCGTCGACGAGGAGGACAAGCCGGTCGGCGGACCGCAGGTCGCGGGCAGTCCCGTCGACCTCGATCCGATCGCCCGTGACCATGCACGCCGGACCCGAACCCCCGGGCACGTCGAGAACGAGCGCCGACCCGTCCGAACGCAGCACCGCCACGTCCATGAGCGGGCTCGACGCCAGGTGTCGGCCATGCGCCTCGGCGACGGCCCCGACGACGCCCGGGTCGTCCCACAGCTCGGCGAGCTCGGGGTCGCCCAGCTGGCCGACAAGCTGGTCGACGTGGCCCGCTGCGAGCAGCTCGTCGGCGAGAGCTCCGAACTCCGCAGCCTCCTCGCTCATCGCGCGCTCCGTGGCAGGCCGAGGACGCGGTCGGCGAGGATGTCGCGCTGGATGTCTGCCGCTCCGCCGAAGATCGTCGAAGCGCGGCTGTAGAACCACTCCTCCCGCAGCGTGGCCTCACTCGTCTCGCCGCCGAGCGCCATACCTGTCCAGCCGAGCCGGCGGCACGCGTCGAACACCGCCTGCTCGCACTCGCCGAGCAGGACCTTGTCGACCGAGATCTCAGGGCCCGGGTTCTCTCCCGCCGAGAGCCGGAGCACCGTCGTCCGCGACCGGGCACGGAGACCAGCGCAGAGCCGCTGGGCCCGGCCCAGGGCCGCGACTGCCGACGCCGAGGCGTGTGCCGGCGCCGCGGCCGCGGCCTGCCGGAGCCGCCGGTGGAGAACGGCCTGGCGGAGCCAGGCGTACATGCCGCGCTCGTACTGGAGCAGGTACATGGCCGCGGCCCAGCCACCACCGACGTCGCCGATGAGCCCGGACGCCGGGACCGTGACGTCGTCGAAGAACATCTCGGCGAACTCGTCGCGGCCGTTCGAGGCCGTGATCGCGCGGACGGTGACACCCGGTGCCGACAGGTCCACCCAGAGCATCGTCAGCCCGCGGTGGGCGCTGTCCGGCGCTCCGGTCCGCGCGAGAACCGCTGCGTGCGAAGCGAACTGGCCGAGCGTGGTCCAGATCTTCTGCCCGTTCAGGCGGAACGACCCGTCCCCCACGACCTCTGCACGCGTCCGAAGGCCCGCGAGGTCGCTGCCGGCATCGGGCTCCGAGAAGCCCTGCCCCCAGACCTGCTCGCCGGACAGGAACAGCGGAAGGTGCTCGCGCGCGATGGACGGTGCGAACGCGGCGAGCAGCGGGCCGAGCGTCTCGAGGATGACGTACGCCTCGGGGACCTCGACATCCGCCGCGGCCAGCTCGTCGTAGAGGACCGCCCGCAGGGCCACCGGCCCACCGAGCCCCCCGACCTCCTCCGGCCACCCCCACCGCGACCAGCCGGCCTCGTGGAGGAGCGCAAGGAGCCCACGATCGTGCTCGACGGCAGCATCGATCCCGCCGGGCGCCCGGTGTCGGTAGGGCGCGACCTCCTCGGTGTGCTCGTGCAGCCAGGATGCGAGCGCACGCGCGTGCGTCGCGACGCGGGTCAGGGTCACCGTCACTCCCCCCGCCTCCCCGCTGCAGCGAGCACGGCTTCGAGCTCGACACTGGCCTCGATGGCGGCCGGATAGCCGGCGTAGACGGTGAGCATTCGCATCACCTCGCGCAGCTCGTCGGGCGAGCGCCCGTCCTGCAAGGCGCCGTGGAGGTAGTTGCGCAGCTGGTTGCGACGGCCGAGGGCAGCCAACGCCGTGATCGCGACGAGCATCCGGTCCTCGAAGGACAGGGCGTCGCCCGCCCACACGTCACCGAAGATGTGGTCGTCGGCCCAGCGAGCCAGCGTGGGGTCGAGCTCGACGAGCGCGGCCTGGAGGCGGTCGGCCTTGCGGCCCTGGGCGCGGCCGCGACGCTGCGGCCCGTGCTGGTCAGCGGCCATGGCGTGCCAGCGCCTCTCCGTAGAGCTCTCGCGCCTGGTCGACGAGGGCGGGGATGTGCTGCGTCGGCCAGAGGCCCGGCGCCGGCTCGACCTCGCGAAGGATGTCGCGGGCGATCGAGATCTTGTGGATCTCGCTCGGACCGTCCGCGAGGCCGACGTGGATGCCGTTGACGATCATGCTGACGAACGGCATCTCGTGCGTGATCCCGAGGGCACCGTGGATCTGCAGCGCCTTCGTCGCGACCTCCACGAGGCCACGCGACGCGAGGATCTTCGCCGCCGCGATGTCCTTGCGGACGGCGCGGTAGTCCTGGAGCCGATCGATCTTCCATGCGGTCTGGAGCACGAAGAGCCGGACCTGCTCGATCGTCATCCAGCACTCGGCGACCATGTCCTGGACCATCTGCTTCTGGGCCAGCAGCTCACCCTGGGTGTATCGCGAGTTGACCCGTTCGGTCAGCATCTCGAATGCCGCCTTCATGTGTCCGACGCTGCGCATCGCGTGGTGGACGCGCCCGCCCGAGAGGCGGGTCTGCGCGACCTTGAAGCCCTCGCCGACACCGCCGAGCAGGTGGTCCTTCGGGATCCGGACGTCGGTGTAGCGGATGTACGAGTGGTCGCCACCGCCCTCGCCCTCGACCCAGCCGGACACGCCGACGTGGCGCACGATCTCGACGCCAGGCGTGTCCTTGGGGACGAGGAACATCGACATCCGCTCGAGGATGGGCGCTTCGGGGTCGGTGACCGCGAGGAGGACCAGCACCTCGGCCCAGCGGCCGTTGGACGAGAACCACTTCTCGCCGTTGATGACCCACTCGTCGCCGTCCAGGACGGCACGCGTCGTGAATGTCTTCGGGTCGGATCCGCCCTGCGGCTCGGTCATCGAGAAGGCACTGAAGACGGTGCCGTCGAGCAGTGGCTGCAGGTAGCGGTCCTTCTGCGCAGGTGTCCCATAGTGCGCGATGATCTCGGCGTTTCCGGTGTCGGGCGCGGCCGTGCCGAAGACGATCGGCCCCACGGTGGGACCCGGGCCGGAGCGCCCCAGGATCTCGTTGAGGAGTGCCAGCTTCACCTGACCGAAGCCCGGACCGCCCAGCTCTGGCCCGAGGTGCGTGGCCCACAGGCCATGAGCCTTGACCTCGGCCTGGAGCGGGGGGACGAGCTCCTGCCGGACGGGGTCGTGGAGGTCGAGAGGGTGGTTGATGACGTACTGGAGCGGCTCCACCCGCGTGCGCATGAGCTCATCCGCCCAGTCCAGCTTCTCCTGGTAGTCCGGGTCGGTCTCGAAGCTCCACATGAGCACTCTCCTGCGAGTCGGGTACGTTGACTATTATGCGCATAATCCCTAGAGTTTAACAACCGACCGACCACGGGCGGGACCGGCAGGAGCACGGCGCCGGGAGCGTCGACGACAGGAGCCGGACGTGCGCGCGATCGTCCTCGGTTCCAGGACCCCGTGACGCGGTAGGCGCCGGATGACGACCGTGACGACCGGGGTCCGGGCCGGCCCGCTGGCACCGCTGGCGGGCCGGACCTTCCTGTGGTTCTGGCTCGCCTTCACGGTGTCGACGATCGGCATCTCGAGCCAGGCCCTCGGCGCTCAGTGGTTCCTCGTCCGTGACGCCTCGAGCGCTGGGCTCGTCGCCCTGGTCCAGGCCGCGATGACCTTCCCGCTCGCCATCCTGTCGCTGCCCGCGGGCGTGCTCGCGGACCGCTTCGACCGACGCACCCTGCTCATCGCCGTGCAGATCGCCGGTCTGGTCGCCGGGGCGGTCCTCACCTGGCTGTCGTGGACCGGCGCGCTCGGCGCGACGACGCTGCTCGTTCTCACCCTCGCGCTCGGCTCGGTCTACGCCCTGACCCTCACGCCGTTCCAGGCCGTCGTCCCGGACGTCGTCAAGCGGCACCACCTCCACGAGGCGGCCGCGCTCGTGTCGATCGCCGCGAACACGGCGCGCGTCGTCGGCCCGGCCCTCGCCGGGCTGCTCGTGGCGCGGGTGGACATCCCGGCGGTGTTCGCTCTGAGCACCCTGACCAGCCTGTTCTTCGTCGTCGTCCTCGTGCGGTGGCCGGGCATCCGGAGCCATCGCGCCCGCCACGAGCGGTTCGTCCCGGCGATCCGCAGCGGGGTCCGGTACGTCCGCCACTCCCCGCAGGTCCTCAAGCTGATGCTCCGGGCCTTCTGGTTCACCGCGGGGATGATGGCGACCTTCGCACTGCTGCCCCTCGTCGCGACCGACCAGCTCCACGCCGCGGCCGACGTGTACGGCATCCTGTTCGCGTGCCTCGGCGCCGGTGCCGTGTGTGGCGGGTTCTCGATCGCGCCGCTGCGGGCCCGGCTCACCGAGAACTCGATCGTCGGGCTCGGCTTCCTCGTCGCCGCCTCGATGGTCGGGCTGTTGCCGCTCCTGCCTGGGCAACCGGCAGCGATGGCCTGCCTGTTCGTCGCGGGCTGGGCGTGGACGATCTGCCTGAGCACGATGGCCGGGAACCTCCAGATCTACCTACCAGCGTGGGTGCGCGCCCGCGGGCTGGCCATCTACGCCATCGCCCTCTTCAGCGGCCAGGCCGCCGGGTCGGTCGTGCTCGGTGCGCTGGTCGACGAGATCGGGTTGCCGCGGACGCTGTGGATCGCGGCGGCATTCCTGCTCCTTGGCGTGTCTCTCACCCGCTGGCTTCCGTTCGTCCAGCTCGACGACGTCGACCGCACTCCGACGGCGTACTGGCACGAGCCGGTGCTCGTCGTGCCCACGGAGGAGATCGGCGGCGAGGTCGTCGTCGCCGTCGAGTACTGGGTCGACCCCGAGGACGAGCAGCAGTTCCGCGCGGGGATGCGCGCCGTGCGCCGGGTCCGGATGCGGACCGGCGCCACCCGCTGGCGGCTCCTTCGGGACGCCGAGGCGCACCGTCGCTACGTCGAGGAGTTCACGGTCTCTTCCTGGGACGAGCACGAACGACAGCTGCACCAGCGGCTCGTCGCGTCCGACACGATCTCCGAGTCGGTCGTCACGGCCCTCTCCGACCCGCCGCCGCGGGTCATCCACCTCTTCCGCATCGGCCTGGGTGGCTGAGCGTATGCCGGAAGGAGCCCCGATGCTCGAACCGCTGGGCCCTAGGACGATCTCGCTCGGGCTCTCGGCCCGGCAGGGGTCCGGCCGCGAGGTCGTCGACGGACTCGCGGCCGACGCCGCCGCCGCAGTGGCCGCCGGGTTCGACGGCGTGACCCTGAGCGAGCACCACGGCGGCTTCCCCCACTACGTCCCGAGCCCGCTGCTGCTGTCCGGCCTCCTGCTCTCGAGGATGCCGCACGGGTTCGCCTGTGCTGCACCCATGGTGCTGCCGCTGAGGACGCCCGTAACCGTCGCCGAGGACCTCGCCTGGCTCGACGCGGCGTACCCCGACCGGGTCGGGGCCGGCTTCGTTCCCGGCTACCAGCAGGGGGACTTCGAGGCCGTCGGCCTGCCTTTCGACACTCGGCGGGTCGTGTTCTGGGAGGGCCTCGCAGCGGTGGCCGGCGCCCTGGGGCGGACAGAGGCTCCATCGCCCATCGCCGACGACCCGGCGGTCGCCGGCCTGCACCATCGCTCGGTCCCCCTGCTCGCGGGCGTCGGCGGACCGGTCGGCGTCCGGAAGGCTGCGCGACTCGGAGCCGGCCTGCTCGTCACCAGCCTGCGCCCCGCGACCGAGGCAGCCGAGCTGGTCCGCATGTATCGGGAGTCCGGCGGGACGGCGTCCGTCGTCCTCATCCGGCGTGTCCACGTGGGCGCGACCGCCGCAGGGTTCGAGACGAGCCTGGCCGACTGGAGCGGCCGGTCCACGGGCGCCGACTGGCTCCGTCCGGATGACGAGGCCTTGGCCACCGGGTCACCCGAAGCGGTGGCAGCCGCCCTGGTCGAGGCCGTGCGGATCTCCGGCTGCTCGGCGCTCAACCTTCGCCTCGACACGTACACCCACGACGCCTCGCAGGTCCGCACACAGGTCGAGATCCTCGGGACCGAGGTCGTCCCCCGGGTCCGGGAGGCGCTCGGCTGGACCGAGACGCAAGCCCCCGCCGACGGCATACTATGAACATAGTGCCACCGATGGCACGTCTCACGAAGGGTGACCCGATGGACCCACTGCAGCTGCTCCTCGACGAGCGCGAGATCCGCCTCGTGCTGTACCGCCGAGCCCGGGCCACCGACTCCCGCGACCTCGAAGGCGCCCTGGCGTGCTATCACGAGGACTCGACGGAGGACCACGAGGGCTTCGACGGACCGATTCGGGAGTACCTCGCGACGGCTTCCCCGGTCTTCGTCGGCCAGAGCCCGGTCGACGTGAACTTCCACCTCATCGGGAACACCGACATCTCGATCGACGGCGACGACGCGCACTGCGAGTCGTACTTCATCTGCGCCCTCACGGCCACCGAGAACGGCACCAGCCGCGACTACCTCAACGCCGGCCGGTACCTCGACCACTTCACCCGCAAGGACGGTGTGTGGCGGATCCAGCACCGTCAGTGCGTCTACGAGTGGTCGCACGGCGCCGACGTCACCGACCGCTGGTGGACCCGTGACGCGCTCACCGCGCGGGCACGGCATACGGCCTGATCGCGCTCGGCGCGCAGGATGGCCCGGGGCCGACCACGTCAGCCCCGGGCCCTCCCGCGTCGTCGCACCCCAGGTCAGGCCGTGGCCGGGCTTCCCAGGAAGGTCTCGATGACATCGGGTCGCGCGAGCATCTCGGCCGGTGAACCGACCCCGACCTGCTTGCCGTAGCTGAGGACCAGCACGCGCGAGCAGTGCCGGGAGACGAAGTCGACGTCGTGGTCGACCAGCACGGTCGCCACCCCGCGCCCGGTGACCATCTCGATCGCCTGCGACACCTCGACCCGCTCATGGGTGATCGTCCCCGACGTCGGCTCGTCGAGCAGGAGCAGCTTCGGGCGGCCCAGCAGCGCGCGGGCGATGTCGACCCGCTTCTGGACGCCGTACGGCAGATCCGACAGCTCGGTCCGCGCCAGGTGGTCGAGGTTGAGCTCCTCCAGGAGCGTCATCGCCTGCGCCCGCTCGGCCTTCTCGAGACGCTCCATGTACGGCCACGCGAAGACCGACAGGAACACCGAGGCCTTCGCCTCGTGCATCCGGCCGAGCATGACGTACTCGAGGACCTTGAACTTGCGGAAGTGCTCCATGTTCTGGAAGGTCCGGCCGAGGCCGCGCGCCGAGATCCGGTGCGGCGCCGTGCTCGTGATCTCGTCGCCATCGAAGGTCACCCCACCGGCGGTGAGCCGGTACACGCCGCTGACGCAGTTGAGCAGAGCGGTCTTCCCGGCGCCGTTCGGCCCGATGATGCCGAAGGTCTCGCCGGGCTGGACGTCGAACGAGACGCGGTCGAGGGCCAGGATTCCGCCGAAGCGGAGCACCGCCGACTCGACGGACAGCACGGGGTTCTCGCTGCGTGGAGTCGTGGTCATCGGGAGACCTCCGCGGTCATCGTCACGTGGCTTGCCATCTCGTCCGACGTCCCGTCGGCGACGACTTCGCCACCCTCCATGAGGTACACGTGGTCGGCCAGATCGAGCGCGGCCGCCGCATTCTGCTCGACGAGCAGGATCGTCATGCCGTCGTCGCGCAGGCCCCGGATCACCCGGGCGACCTCCTGGATCATGACGGGTGCCAGGCCGAGCGTGAACTCGTCCACCATGAGCAGCCTCGGCTTGAGGACGGACGCGGTCGCGAGCGCCAGGAGCTGGCGCTCACCACCGGAGAGCAGGCCCGCCGGCTGCTGGAGCCGGTCCTTGAGCCGGTGGAAGTACGGCTTGTCGATGACCTCCTCGTAGCCGGAGGCCACCGCGAGCCTGAGGTGCTCGTGGACGGTGAGCGACGGGAAGATCTTGTCGCGCTCGGGCACGAGCACGAGCCCGAGCCCGGCGGTGCGCCCGGGCGACATCGAGCCGATGTCGGCGCCGTCGAAGGTCATCGAGCCGTTGACGCGCACCTGTTCGGTGGGCAGGAAGCCGCTCACGGCGCGCAGGGTGCTCGTCTTGCCGGCGCCGTTGCGGCCGAGGACCGCCACGATCGCGTTCCGCTCGACCCGCAGGGAGAGCCGGCTGACGGCCCGCGCTCCGGTCTCGTACATGACGTCTAGGTCCGTGACCTCGAGCAGGGCCGACCCCTCGCCGGTGGTATGCCGGGTCGGGCGGGCAGACGTGGGCCGCCGCTCCGCCGGCTCGCGCGAGGCCGCGCTGCGTCGTCGGACAAGCCGCTTGACCCGCGAGGTGATCGACGGGACGAGCCCGTCGGGCATGTAGAGGAGGACGACGAGCACGAGCAGGCCGTACAGCCCGTTGTTCACGTAGAAGATGTTCGAGGTGAGCCAGTCGCCGAAGGCGCCGGACGGGATGATCGACGTCAGGTAGGTCAGCAGGTACGGAAGCGAGACGACGACCACCGAGCCGACGAACGCGCCGGACATCGTCCCCATCCCGCCGAGGATGAGGATGATGATGAACACGACGGCGAACTCCAGGGTGAAGGAGTCGGCCGACACGATCTGGTTGTAGTAGGCGAAGAGCGAGCCGGACACGGCGATGATCGCCGAGCTCACCACGAAGGCCGACAGCTTCCAGCGAGCCGCGTTGACCCCGATCGCGGTCGCCGCCAGCTCGCTCTCGCGGATCGCGGTCCACATCCGGCCGGGTGCGTGTCGCGACACGGCGCGCACGACGAGGATCGTCAGGCCGAGGAAGGCCCCGAGGAGCAGGAGGAAGTCGCGCCCCGGGACGAAGGTGTAGCCGCCGATGGTCAGCGGGGGCACCATGACGCCCGACAGCTGACCCGTCTCCGACTGGTAGCGGTCACCCGCGAACACGACGAAGAACTGGAGGGCGAGCGTGGCCAGCGCGAGGTAGATGCCCTTGAGCCGCAGCGCCGGCAGCGCGATGAGCAGACCGAAGATGCCACCGACGACCGCGCTGAGGATGATCGGGACGGGAAAGGTCGCGAGCGTCTCGTTCTTCGACAGGATCGCCGTCGTGTAGGCACCCACCGCCATGAGCGCGGCGTTGCCGATGGAGACCAGCCCCGCCTGGCCCATGACGAGGTTGAGGCCGATGGCGCTGATCGCGTAGATGAGGACCGTGCCCGCGATCAGCTGGACGTAGGCGCTGGTGGCGCTGGCGAACAGCACGAGCCCGAGCGCACCGAGGATCCACGGGAGGAACGGCTCGAGGCGCCGGTATGCCGGGTGGCTCCGGAGCGCGACGAGGGGACCGCCGCCGCCCGGCGCGGGCGCCGGACGCTCCACGCGGGCAGCCGTGTTCGGGGTGACCACCTCTCGGGCCGAGGTGTCGTCGATCGAGGTCATAGCCGCACCGCCTGTCGGGAGCCGAAGAAGCCGCGGGGGCGGATGAACAGGACGAGGAGCATGATCGCGTAGGCCGTGACCTCCGACCACTCCCCACCGATGAAGTAGGCGGCACCGCTCTGGCAGAGGGCGAGCACGAAGCCGCCGGCGAGGACGCCACGCACCGAGTCGATGCCGCCGAGGAGGATCGCCGGGAACGCGAGCAGGCCCAGCGCGTGCATCCCGACCGGGTCGACCGAGAGCCGCATCGCGTAGGCGATGCCGGCGACTCCGGCGCAGAAGCTCGCGATGGCCCAGCCGATGGCCGACATCGTGTGGACGTTCACCTTCATGAGCGAGGCGAGGAGCGGCTGGTCGGCGACGGCGCGCATCTGGATGCCGATGCGGGTGCGGCGCAGGGCGATGTCCAGGACGACGACCACCACCACCGACAGGAGGATCGCGAAGGTGTCGACGCTCGAGAACTGCAGCGGGCCGATCGAGAACAGCGTCGAGCGCGAGAGCTGCTCCGGGAGGGTCCGGGTGCCCGGTCCCCAGATGATGAGCGAGATCGTCAGCAGCAGGACGCTGAGGCCGAGCGTGGCGATGACGAGAGTGAACTCTTCCGCCCCCACGAGACGGCGGAAGACCCCGAGGTAGATGATGCCGCCGAGGACGAACATCACCACGAGGGTTCCGATCATCGCGACCGGCCACGCGAGCTCGAAGTTCTGGCTCAGCGTGAAGAAGACGAAGCCGCCGATCAGCATCAGGCTTCCCTGCGCGAAGTTCAGGACGTGCGTCGCCTTGTACAGGATGACGAAGCCGATGCCGACGACGGCATACAAGCTGCCGAGCACCAGTGCCCCGACGAGGGCCTGGGCCAGTTCGTTGCTCATGTTCCTCCGTAGTGTCGTGCCGCCGAGCCCGGAGAGTGTGTACCTCTCCGGGCCCGGCGGGCGCTACCAGCGCTCGCGACCCGGACCCGTCAGCTGCCGGACCCGCCGGGCGTCTTCTCCAGTGCGGCCTTGAGCTTGCTCGTCGCCTCGTCCCAGACGTAGAAGCTCGCGAAGCGCGACCCCATGTGGTTGTCGGGCTGGTACTGGATGGGGCCGGCCGCGAACCCGCCGGTGTCGAGGTTCTGCTTGTCGAAGGCGGCCTGGAGCTGCTGGCCGCTGCACGGGAAGCCACAGGCCTTCAGGGCCTCGCCGATCGACAGCGCCTGGGCGTAGCCGGTGCTGACGAAGGGCTTGGTCGCGCTGAGGTTCGCTGCCTTGAGGGCGTTGCGGTACTGGTCGAGGCCGGGACCGTCACCTTCGCCGGTGACGGAGAAGTTCGACAGGACGTAGAAGTTCGGGTCCTTGAGCGGGACGATGCCGCCCTCGTACGTGCCACCGTCGTAGTCGATGAAGGGAGCATCGAGACCCGCAGCCTTGGCCGTCCGCATGTACGAGATGGCCAGGGGGTCATAGAGCGAGCCGACGACGACGTCGGGCTTGGACGCGATGACCTTCGCGGCCTGGGCGCTGACGTCGGTAGCGGTCAACGGCACCTGCTCGCTCGCGACGAGCTCCCAGCCCTTCTGCCTCACGAGGGACTCGAGGCTCTTCTGGAGCCCGATGCTCGAGGCCGAGGCGAAGATGATGACCGCGACGCGGGGCTTCGCCTTCTTCACGAGCTGCCCGGCCAGGGTGATCATCGGGAGCGCCTCTTCGCTCTGCAGCATACGAGCGGTGTACACGTACGGCTGCACCGGCTTGAGGAGGTCGTCGGAGAGCGCGCTGCAGTTGATCGGCACCTTGTTGGTGGCCGCGAGCACGGCCGCCGCGCCGCAGACGTTGCTGAGGAGGTAGCCGCCGACGGCCGAGACCCGCTTGGCGGTCATCAGCTGCGTCGTGTTCGCCGTGCCACGCGTGACGTCCGACGCGTCGTCGAGGTAGGTGACCTCGACCTTGTGGCCGTTGATGCCGCCCTTGCTGTTGACGTAGTCGAAGTAGGCCTTGAAGCCGTCCCGCTGACCGACGCCGTTGAGCGAGAACTTGCCGGACAGGTCCGAGTTGAACCCGACCTGGTACGGATCCGAGCCGCCGCTGCCGCCACCACCGTTGCCGGAGCTGCCACAGGCGGCCAGAGCCACCGCGGTGAAGGCCGCGATGCCCGCCGCGGCGAAACGCTTACCAAACATTATCGACCTCTCGTCTGGTGGGTCTTGGCATCGTTGCCAAGCGCTCCGAGGCCGCCGAGTCTAGTTGGCCGACAGGTAGTATTCAATAGGACTGTTATAACCATGGCTATAAATTTGGAGGGCGGATGCACGTCGGGATCAAGGTGCCGAACTGGGGTCCGCTGGCCGGACCGACGGCCGTCGCGCGGGTCGCCGAGGCGGCGGACGAGCGAGGCTTCGGGTCGGTCTGGGTGTCCGACCACGTGGCGATCCCGGCGGCCGCGGCGAAGGAGGGGACCGGTCTCGACGCGCGGACGCCGTTCCTCGATCCACTCACCACCCTGGCCTACCTGGCCGGCCGCACCACCCGGGTGCAGCTGGGCACCGGCGTCTACGTGCTGCCCCTGCGCCACCCCATCGTCGTCGCGAAGGAGGCCGGCGGGGTCGACATCCTCAGTGACGGGCGACTCGTCCTGGGCGTCGGCGCCGGGTGGCTGCGCGAGGAGTTCGAGCTGCTCGGAGCCCCGTTCGGCGAGCGTGGGCGGCGCACCGATGAGGCCATCGACACGCTGCGCGACTGCTGGGGCGCGGCACCTTCGGGCCCGGCCGTGCAGATGTGGCCGCGCCCGGCGCGGTCCGTCCCGATCGTCGTCGGCGGCCACTCCCCGGCGGCCCTGACGCGGGCCGTTCGCCGGGGTGACGGCTGGTATGCCAGTGGGCTGTCGGTGAGCGACTTCGGCGCCCTGGCGACGCAGCTCGCGGGGCGCATCGCGGCGGAGCGCCCCGGCGAGCGACTGCTGGTCGGCACGCGCGCCGCGGACGTCAGCGCACCCGAGGCCCGACGGGTCGTCGACGCCTACGGAGCGGCAGGTGCCCACTTCGTCATCCTCGACACCATCGCGACGAGCGTCAACGATGCCGTGGAGTGGGTGCACCGCACGGCCGACACCCTCAGCCTCGAGGGCGCCCCTCACGCGCCCCTCGTCAGCGAGCGCGCCTGGGGGTGACGCCTCCGGGCCTCCCAGCCTCCTGGGCACCGAGGATCCGCCTGCACGGCTCTCGCTTTTATGGTTACTATTACTAGATATTCGACGAGGAGGGCCGTATGGCAGACGTGGGTGGCGTGCTGACGGGCACGACGGTGGTGGACTTCGGCCTGAACATCGCCGGACCGGCGTGCGCCAGCCTGCTGGCGGACCTCGGGGCCGACGTCGTCAAGGTCGAGGCTCCCGCAGGTGACACGAGCCGCGGTATCGCACCCCAGACCGGCGGGGTCAGCACGATGTTCGCGACGATGAACCGCAACAAGCGGGGCCTCGGTCTCGACCTGCGCCATCCCGACGCCGCGCCCGTGCTCAGGCGCCTCCTCGAGAACGCCGACGTCGTAGTGCAGAACCTTCGGCCGGGCAAGGCGGGAACGCTCGGCCTGTCCGCCGAACAGGTCCATGCGGTCAACCCGCGGATCGTCCACGTCAGCATCGAGGCCTTCTATCCGTCCGAGGGATCGCGCCCCGGCTACGACCTCCTCGTCCAGGCGGAGACCGGGATGATGAGCCTCACCGGCGACCCCGACCGCCCTCCGTCGCGGCTCCCGGGCAGCCTCCTCGACCACGTCACCGGCCTGTGGTCTGCGCTCGGTGTCGTCGCCGCCCTCCACGGTCCGCGGGACCGCGTCGCCCTGACCATCTCGATGAGCGACGTCGCCCTGCATCTTCTCGGCGACCGCGTGGCGGCATACGTCGCAACCGGGAGCGTCCCGGGCCGGATGGGGTCGGCCATCGGGGTCACGACCCCGCTCCAGGCCTATCCCACCGCCGACTCCGACATCGTCATCGGGGCGGCGAGCGACGCCCTCTTCCACCGCCTTGCCGAGGTGGTCGACCCGGCCTTGGCGGGCGACGAGACCTACGCGACCCAGACCGGCCGCCTCGAGCACCGTGAGGCCCTCAACGCGCGCCTCATGTCCGCTCTCAGGACCGCGACCGCCGACACCTGGCTCGAGAGGCTCGATGATGCGGGCGTCCCTGCCGCACGCATCCGCGACCTCGGCGAGGCGACCGCTCGACACCGCGAGCACAGCGCTACCGGGCTTGTTCCGGTCGAAGGCGTCCCGGGCCTCGAGCTGGTCGCGAACCCGCTGCTCGACAAGTCTCAGGTCGGACCGCCGTTCGCCCTCGGCGGCGACTCGGCAGCCGTGCTCGCGGATCTCGGCTTCGGGGACGACGAGGTGACCGCGCTCCTGGACTCCGGCGCGGTGGTCGGCCGTGGGTGAGGGGCCGCTCGCCGGCGTCCGCGTCCTCGAGCTCGCCGGCCTCGGGCCGGTTCCCTTCACCGGGATGCTCCTCGCCGACCTCGGCGCCGAGGTCCTGCGGCTCGAGCGGCCCACCGGCCGCAGCATCCGCCTCGTCGACGACCGCTTCGACATCGTCGGGCGGGGCCGCTCGTCGGCGGCCGTCGACCTGAAGGCAGAGGGCGCGGCCGAGCTCGTCGCATCCCTCGCGTCGAAGGCCGACATCTTCGTCGAGGGCTTCCGGCCCGGGGTGTGCGAGCGGCTCGGCATCGGGCCCGACCGCCTTCAGGCCGCCAACCCGGCGCTCGTCTACGCCCGGATCACCGGTTGGGGGCAGGACGGCCCACGGGCCCGGCTCGGGGGCCACGACATCAACTACATCGCCGTCACCGGTGCTCTCGCCGCGATCGGCGAGAAGGGCCGGCGCCCGATGCCGCCGCTCAACCTCGTCGGCGACTTCGGCGGTGGCGGGATGCTCGCCCTCACCGGGATCCTCGCGGCACTGGTCTCCGCGCGGTCGACCGGCCGGGGCCAGGTGGTCGACGTGGCGATGGTCGACGGCGTCGCGACCCTGCTCGCGACGGCCCACGGCTACCGGAGCGCGGGCGCGACGTCCGACGAGCGCGAGTCGAACTTCATGGACGGCGGGTCGCCGCACTACCGGACCTACGAGTGCGCCGACGGCGGATACGTCGCCGTCGGGGCCGTCGAGCCGGTGTTCTTCGGCAACCTCGTCCGGGCCCTCGGCGTTGACGTCAGCGTCGAAGAGCAGCTCGACCGCAGCCGCTGGCCGCACATCACGGCCGAGCTCGAGCGGGCCTTCAAGGAGCGCACCCGAGACGAGTGGGCTGCGGTGTTCACGGACGTCGACGCGTGCGTCTCACCGGTCCTCACCTTGGCCGAGGCGGCCACCGACCCGCAGGTCGCGGCCCGCGACACGCTCGTGCGTCGCGACGGCGTCACCCAGCCGGCGGTCGCGCCGCGGTTCTCGGCCACGCCGGGCTCCGTCGGCCGGCCCCCGCGGCGGGCCGGCGCCGACACGCGGGATGCGCTGTCACAGTGGGGAGTTCCCGCCGACCGCCTCGATGCGCTGCTCGCATCCGGGGCGGTCGTCCAGGCAGAGGGCTGAGCGGGCCTCAGTGGGCCCAGGACTGGCCCGCCGTGTGGCTGTTGAGCAGGACGACCCCGCCGTCGACGACGATGTTCGAGCCGGTGAGGTAGCCGGTGTCCGGGCCGGCGAGGAACTCGAAGAACGCAGCGACCTCGTCCGGGTCGCAGAGCCGCGCGATCGGCGTCGTGTCGGCGATGTGCTGAATCGCCTCCGGCGGGACGACGGTCCGCAGCATCTCCGTGTCGACGCCTGCCGGCGAGACGACGTTGGCCGTGATGCCGAGCGGCGCGCACTCGAGCGCGATCGACTTGATGAGCCCGACCAGCCCGTGCTTGGAGGCGACGTATGCCGCGAGGCCCGCCCCGCCGAGCACGGACTCCACCGACCCGCACGCGAGGATTCGGCCTCCTTCACCGCGCACGACCAGCGCGGGAAGAGCGGCCTTCACGGTGTTCCACACCCCGACGAGGTTGACGCCGAGGATGGCGTCGCGGTCGGCGTCCGACATGTCGAGGACGGAGCCGGTCCGCGAGATGCCTGCCACGGCGGCCACGACGTCCAGGCCGCCGAACCGCTCGACAGCGGTTGCGACGGCCGCCTCGAGCGAGGGACGGTCCGCGACGTCGGCGACGACCCGGGCGAGCCGGTCGTCGGGACCGTCCACGGTGAGAAGCCCTTCGCCGTTGCGGTCGACCGCGACGACGCAGGCACCGGCGGTGAGGTAGCGCTGGGCCACCGCGCGTCCGACACCCGATGCCGCGCCGGTCACGAGGGTGACCCGGCCGTCCAGTCGCGTCATCAGCGCTCCGCCCCGAGCCGCACGGGCAGCCGCTCCGGGCCGCGGAGCATGCTGTTGGCGCCGTACTCGACGCCGGTCGGGTCGACGATCTCGAGGTCGGGGAACCGGGTCGTCAGGGTCCGCAGGACCGTGCCGACCTCCATCCGGGCGAGTGCCGCACCGAGGCAGTGGTGGGGCCCGAACCCGAAGGAGAGATGGCTCTTGCCCTGGCGCGTGACGTCGAAGGTCTCGGAGTCCTCGAAGGATGCCTCGTCGCGGTTGGCCGCAGCCACCGCCACCGCGACGGTGTCCATCGCCTTGACCTCGACCCCGCCGATGACGGTGTCCTCGGAGACGAGCTTGTCGACATACTGCGTGGTCCCGGCATAGCGAAGCAGCTCCTCGGTCGCCGACGGGACGAGGTCGGGCTGCTCCCGCAGCAGGTCCCACTGCTCGCGGTGGTCGCGCAGCAGCGTCACCATGCTGTTGCCGAGGAGGTTCGTCGTCGTCTCGTGCCCGGCGAAGACGAACTGGGTGATGACCGCGACGAGCTCGTCCTCGGTGAACCGGTCGTCGTCGCCGTCGTCCCCCTCGGCATTGAGCAGCGCCGCGAGCAGCTCCGTCGTCTCGCCGCCGCGCTTGGCGTTGAAGATGTTCGTCAGGTACTCACGCATCTCGAACACGCTTGTGTACGTGGTGCGCAGCGTGTCGACGTCGGACCAGTCCGCGCCCACAAAGCGGCCCAGGTCGCTGGCCCAGGCCCGCAGCGAGCCGCGGTCCTCCTTGGGGATGTCGAACATCTCGCAGATGACGATGAGGGGCAGGTGGTATGCGAAGTCCTCGACGAACTCGACGGTCTCCCGCCCGCGAAGCGGCTCGAGGAGGTCGTCGGTGATCTGCTGGATCCGCTCCTGCATCTGCGCGACGACCCGGTGGGTGAAGGCGCGTTGGGCCAGGCGGCGCAGGCGCTTGTGCTTGTCACCGTCGACCCCGCTGACTCGCTTCTCGTAGAACCCGAACAGGGCGACGAGCCTGTCGACGTCCTCGTCCCCGAGCCCGTCGATAACTGCGCGATACCGCGACCCACGCACCGACAGACCCTGCAGGGTCGTCGGGGCCGCGAGGATCTCGCGGCTGACGTCGTAATGGCTGACGAGGACGCGGTCCTTGAACCGGTATGCCGGGCCGGCCTCGCGCAGCCGGCGGTACATCACGAACGGGTCGGCCATGAGGACCGGGTCGGGCCCGAAGAACCGGGTCAGGTCCTCGTCGAGGGTCGTCACGGCGTCGCGCGCGGGTCGTCGATCTCGACGAGCAGCGCGGGGTTGCCCGAGACGCGGCGCATCGTGTCGCCGATGACGCTCGTGAGGTGAGCGACGGGCAGCACGCAGTCGGCGCACGAGGCGCCCTCGAGGTCCAGGCGGAAGGACACCCGGTCCGGGGTCTGCTCGAGGACCTCGAGCTTCGTGCCGTCGGCCGAGACGAGCTGCTGGGCGGTCTCGATCGCGGCGTCGATGGCGGTGGTCATGACCATTCCTTGGGGTCGAGCGAGCGGGTGACAGGCAGCATGTTCGACATGCCGGGGAGCATGGTGCCGTGGAGGGATCCCTTGCCGCCGTTGACGATGACGGAGACATCCGCGGGCGTGTCCATGAGGTAGACCTTGCCGTCCTCGCGGACGTCTCCCGCCTCCTCGAGGGGGCCGTGCAGCGATGCAGGGAAGTTCCCGATCGGCACAGCGGCCGTCTCGTACAGGAAGGTCTGGACGTCCTCGATCCTCGGAAACTCCTTGGCGACGATCTTGGCCCACACCGGGTTGAGGGCGACGACCTGATGGGCGAACTGGGCCGAGTGGTCCATGTTGTTGTTGCCCATGAACGACAGGGAGCGACCGACGACCTCGAGGATCTCCGAGCCACTGCTCCCGTAGCTGTTGAGGATGTTCGCCGAGCCAAGGACCCCGAAGACCGTGACCGAGCTGCCGTCGAACCCGCGCCGCTCGCCGAGGGGTGCCCACGGCGACTCCTCGACCCATTCCGAGGTGACGATCCCCGTCACCCGGGCGGGCTGGCCGAAGACCGACTCCGACGTCACGCCGACGACCTGGCCGGCGACGTTGCGCATGAGCAGGCGCAGCGCCCGACCGATGGCGGGGGCCGGGCCGGCCGCGCCACCGAGGGCGCCGTGCTTGTACGGCAGCCCGAGCTCGTCCCGGACCGGGCCGCTGACGACGAGGGCGGGCACGACCGAGGCCGTCGTGGCGTTGAGGCCGGCGAGGTCGAAGGCCGGGTCGGCGAGGGCGTTCACCGCGGCGGCGAGCAGCGGCATCGAGCTCGCCGGCGCCCCTGCCATGACGGCGTTCACGGCGAGGTGCTCGACCGTGCAGTCGATGCCCGTCGGGTAGAGGGTGCCGAGCCTGGCGTCGGCCGCGAGGCCGCTGGCCTCGACGTGGGCGGCGACCCGCACTTCCGTCGGCGGCACGACCGGGAGCCCGTCGGACCAGCCGCGAGCGAGAGCCTCGGCAGAGAAGTCGGCGATGTCGTCGGGAACCTCGACTCGCTCGCTGGTCAGGACGACGGTCATCGCGACGCTCCCATCACGCTCAGCAGGTTGTCGTAGTTGTCGCGGGCCATCTGGCGCACCTCGTCCTCGGGGAGACCCTCGATCGGGTAGGGCATGAGCTTGATGCGGATCTGGTCGTGGCCCCGCTGCCCGGCGAGAGTCCTCCCGAGCGGCTCGAAGTGCTCAGTCGTCACGGCGACGGTCGGCAGGCCGCTGTCCAGGGCACCGACAGCGTCGTGGATCGCCCAGAGCGTGCACGAGCCGCAGTTGCCGAGGCCGCTGATCGCGACGTCGATGGACGAGAGGAACTTCGCGTACTCCTCGCCGCCCTCGGTCATCTCCTGGTCACCCTTGCCGACGGGGGCGCGCCAGATGAGCGTCTCGGCTCCGTCCGCCTCGAGGAGCTTGGCCCACTCGTCGGTGATCCAGTCCCAGGAGAGCCAGAACCGGTCGCGCCGGAGGCCGACGGTCTTGCCCTTGATGGCGCCGACCGGCGGGCACTGGGGGTGCCCGACCGCTGTGCGGCCGGGCTGGGGGGACAGTACAAGCGTCATTGCTCCTCCAGAGGTCTCAGTACTACAACTGTAGTGTTTCTCTGATCATTGATCCAGAGGGTCTGGCGATCTATTCGCAGAAACCCTCATCCGGCGGTCACCAGCCGGCCGCTGCAGGTGCGGTGACCCCTCGTCGCACCTCGCAGGCGTCGAGGATGCGCTGCCTGACGGCGAGCCCTCCGCTCGGCAGGTTCCACGTCAGTCCGGCGACGACTCCGTCGTCACCGGCATGGAGGACGGCGGCGAAGCGACGCTCCGCGACCGAGCCGGCGACGACCTCGAGGTCGGTCGCGCGGGCGAAGTGGCCATAGGCGTTGATCCGCACGTCGTGCTGCTCGGACCAGAAGTACGGAAGGGCGGCATAGGCCTCGGTGCGCCCCAGGAGGGTGGCGGCCGCGGCGACACCCTGCTCCTGGGCGCTCGACCGGTGCTCGACCCGCATCCGCTGCCCGAACGTGGGGTTGAACCAGCTCGCGACATCGCCCGCGGCCACGACCCCTGGGGCTGCGGTGAGGCGCTCGTCGCACACGAGCCCGTCGTGGAGGGCCACCCCGCTGCCTACGAGCCATTCGACGTCAGGCTCGCCGCCGACCGCGGCGACGACGAGGTCGGCCTCGACGTGGGTGCCGTCGGTGAGCACGACACGCTCGGCGCGCGCCTCGCCCTCCACCGCCACGACGCCCCTGTCGAGGAGGAGTCGGACCCCTCGGTCGTGATGGACCCGGGCGAGCTCGCTCCCGACGACCGGACCGAGGTGCCGCTCCATCGGTGTCGACAATGGGTCGACGAGGGTCGTCGAGAGGCCTGCGCCGCAGGCCGCAGCCGCGACCTCGCAACCGAGGAAGCCGGCCCCGATGACGACGACCGACGTCGCGGTGGCGAACGCCTCGCGGAGCGCTACCGCGTCCTCCCAGGTGCGCAGGAGATGGGTGTTGGCGAAGTCATGGCCGAAGGGGAGGCGACGGGGGCGACTGCCCGACGCGACGACGAGTCCGTCGAAGGGCAGCGCGCGGTCGCGGCTCGTGTGCACGACCCGGTTGTCGAGGTCGAGTCGCACGGCCGACTCACCGAGGTACCAGTGGGCGTCATCCGCGGCCAGGGCAGGCGAGGAACGCAGGAGGATGCGGTCGAGCCCCCATCCCCCGGAGAGCACCTGCTTTGACAGAGGCGGACGGTCGTAAGGCCGGTGCGCCTCGGCGCCGATGACCGAGATCGTCCCGTCCCATCCGCGCCGACGAAGGGTGTCGGCGGCCGTGAGGCCGGCGACTCCAGCGCCCACGACGACAACGCGGCGAAGCTCCTCAGGCATCGGCGGCGACCATGATCGCCTGCGCCGGGCACGAGAAGGCGACGTCGTCGACGTCGGCGGCCTCGTGTCCGGCACCGGCGGGGTCGATGAGCTCGACGAGCCCCTCGGCGTCATCAGAGGTGAAGACGTCCGGCATACGCATGACGCACTGGCCCGAACCGACGCAGCGCTCCCGGTCGACAGCGATGTCCACAGTTGCTCCTCGAGTAGTTCCTGCGAAGTATTCGCAGAGATTACTCCGCTCGCACCCACACCGCCACTACGTCTATAGTTTCGACCGTGAGCTCCGTTCGTGAACGCGTCCTCGACGCAGCGATCACCCTCCTCGGGACCGAGGGCCTGCGCGCGCTCACCCACACGCGGATCGACGCCAAGGCGGGAGTCCCCAAGGGGTCGACCTCGAACTACTTCCGCACCCGCGCGGCCGTTCTCGAGGGCGTCGTCGACTGGATGTATGCCGTCGAGCGCCCCTCGGTGACAGCGGCATACTCCTTCGACACCCAGGACGAGTTCGCGCGCGCGCTCGCCGACCTCTTCGAGCAGATGACCGGACCAGGACGCGTCATGACGACCGCGCGTCTCGTCCTGCTCATGGAGGCCAGCCACGACCCCGTCGTCCGCGACGCCATGGCCCGCGGCCGCACCGGGATGGAGGAGATGATCATCCCCGCGGTAAAGCGGCTCGGCGCCGTCGAGCCCGAGGTCGCCGCGCACGCGCTGTCGGCGACGTTCGAGGGGCTGTTCCTGCAGAAGCTCGCCCGGCACGTCGACGTCGAGGCCGGACCCATCCTCGCGAAGGTCGTGGACGCCTTCGTGGGCCAGGGCAGCGCCCGATCCGCGGCCGTCCGGAGGTCAGGACGGTGACCTACGTCCTCGTCCACGGCGGTGGTTTCGGCTCTGCGACGTGGGACCGGCTCGTCCCTTTCCTGCAGGGTCCCGCGCTGGCTGTCGACCTCCCGGGTCGCGGCCGCCGCGCCCACGTCGACCTGCGGACCGTGACTGCACAGGACTGCGCCGAGGCGGTGGTGGCCGACATGGTTGACGGCGGCATCGACGACGCCATCCTCGTCGGCCACTCGCTCGCCGGCGTGACCATCCCCCGGGTGCTGGCTCTCGCTCCCGAGCGCGTGCGCGCCGCCGTCCTCGTCTCCGCGATCGTGCCGGGCCACGGCGACCCGGTGATGACGACGATGGACCCCGCCACACGTGCGGCGGTGGAGCCCACGCTCGCGTCGGGGATCTACAGCCCCGGGGCGGGTGCCGGTCTGGAGATGCTAAGCAACGACCTCGACACCGAGCAGGTCGAGTTCGTCGTGAACAGCCGGACCGACGACTCCCTCCGGCTCCTCGAGGAGCCGGCCGACCTGAGTGGCCTGCGGGCCCCGGTACCACGTTGGTACGTCCACCTGACCCTCGACCGGCGCGTCCCTCCCGCACTCCAGGACGCGTGCAACGCCCGGTGGGGCGGACGGCGCGTCACCCTCGACACGGGCCACATGGCCATGGTCGCCGATCCCCGCGGGCTCGCGAACATCCTCCGCGCCATCGATGAGAGTCCGGCGGACGACACGGCAGGGCACCGGGCGGACTAGGTGCCCGGGCCGGGCCGGGGCCCTGGGACCGCGAAGGTCACCACCCCCCGTGGATCCTCGGTGCTGGTCACGACACCGCGAGCCTCGAGGACCTCGAGGTGCGCGTAGGTCTCCCTGGTCGCGAGGGTCCGGTTGAAGAGGTCGAGCTCGGCGAACGGCCTGTTCCGCCTCGTCCACGGCAGGGCACCGGCGACCTCGAACGCGGTGCGAAGGCCTCCCTTCACCACCTCCGCCGCCAGCTGCAGCCGAGCCTCGTGGTGCGCGAGGAGCTCATCGACCCGAACGTGGGAGGACTCGGCAACCGGTCCGTGCGCCGGCAGGAGCCGCAGGTCGGGCAGCGACCGCACCTTCGCCAGCGAGGCCAGGAAGTCACCGAGCGGGTCCTTGGCCGGCGGGGTGACGTAGCCGATCGAGGGCGTGATCGTCGACAGGATGTGGTCGCCCGCGAAGAGCAGCAGCTCAGCGCGGTCTGCGAACACGACGTGCCCCGGGGTGTGGCCGGGTGTGTGCACAGCATCGAGGGTGCGCTCGCCGAGGTCGATCCGCGAGTCGCCGTCGAGCCACCGATCCGGGTACCTCCACCGCGTCGGGTCGATCGGCTCCGGCTCGCGCTGGTCCCACTGCCGCACGAGCTCGAGGGCGCCTGCCGACAGCAGCGCTCGGCGCGACCAGGCGCGACTGGACTCGGCACCCTCCTGGAGGACGTCGAGCGTGGGGCGCTCGCCGGCTCCCAGAGCGACCTCGATGCCCAGCTCGGACCCGAGGACGGCCGCCATCGAGTAGTGGTCGCGGTGCACATGTGTGACGAGGAACCGGCGGATGTCGCCGATGCCCGTGCCGAGCGCTCCCAGACTGCGCTCGAGGACCTCCCGCGCAGCCGGCAGTGCCCACCCGCCGTCGACGAGCGTGAGCCCGTCGGCCCCCTCGATGACGTAGACGTTGACTGCCTGGAGCGCGTCGTTGGGCAGGGGCAAGGGGATGCGGTGGACGCCGTCTGCCACCCGCCAAGCGCCCTCGACCGTCCAGCCGAGCCCGGAGTCCGGCGAGACGCGAGCGGCCGTCGAGGGTGAGGCGGTCTCCATCGGTTGATCGTAGCCGCTCCGACGATTAATTATCATCAATCATGGTCGGTGGGATCGTCGTCCGCGCTGGCGAAGAATGTGAGCACTGCTCTTGGTTTTTCACCTCGGATGCGTCATGCTTCATGCATTGAGAGAGCAGTGCTCACATTTTAGGAGAGATTCCATGCGACCCTCATCGCACCGGTTCACCGCAGCCGCCTGGTTCGTCGCCGCGGGAGCGGCGCTCGCGGCATACCCGATCCTGCGCCCCTACCCAGGTGGTGGCGCTCCCGACGGCTCGACCCAGCTGGCCTCTGGCGCCTGGCCCCTCGCGCACGTGCTGGGGATGTTCGGCTTCGTCGCGGTGGCCTTCGGGCTCCGCGCGCTCGACAGCATCCGACCCGCAGCGTGGTCTGGCAGCGCCGCCCGGCGTGCGGAGACGTTCGCCTGGGCGTCCGTGGCCCTGCTGCTCCCCTACTACGGCGCTGAGGCCTTCGGCCTGCACGCGCTCGGGCAGTATGCCGCCCAGCACGGTGACGTGGCCGTGCTCGCGGTCGTCGACTCGTTCCGGTACGCCGCCCTGCCGATGACGCTCTTCGGGATCGGCCTCGTGCTGCTGGCCGTCACCGGAGTGCTCGTCGCTCGGGGCGCACGAAGCGGCGGGGGACTATCGCGAGTGGGCGGCCTGGTCGTCGCAGTCGGCGCGGTCACCTACCTGCCTCAGTTCTTCGGGCCTGCGCCGGTGAGGATGCTCCACGGGCTCGTGCTCGGCGCGGGTCTCGCCCTGCTCGGCGTCGCCGTGGCCCGGACCCGCGATCTGGCCGACCCGTCGAGCGGCGGCGGCACCCATCAGGAGCACGAGACCGCCCCCTCCGCGACCTAGCCGGGCCCCTCGTCACCGGTTCGAGGTAATCGGGTGGAGGTATGGGGTCGGTGTATTGGGCGACCGATCACCTCGACCCGATCACCTCGACCCGACTACCTCGCCGACAAGAGGTCGCGAAGACCGGTAGACGGACGTACGCGGAGCTCGAGCCACAGCATCCGCGAGAGGAGGTCGAACTGTCGCCAGGCCTCGGCCAGGTTGCCCTCGGCCAGGTGGATCTCGATGACCACGCGGTGGGCGGTCTCGCGCAGTGGCGACTGGTCCACCGCTGCCAGGCCGACCTGCAGCGCGCGGGCCGGCCGGCCCTCGTGCACCAGTCGCCGGGCCATGCTCTCCATCGCATGAAGGCCCAGCTGGCGACAGCTTTCCCGTGAGAGGTCAGCGAAGACCTCCGACCAGCCCGGCAGCAGCTCCTGGGTGAACAACGAGGCATCGACGCCGGCCAGGTCGAGCGTCACCCCGGCTTCCAGCTGCCGGGCCAAGAGCTCGACCCGCTCGACGTCGACGACTACACCGGAGGAAAGACAGACCCCACCTGCGGTGACCTCGATGAGTGAGGGGGCTGACTGGCGCAGCCGCCACAGCACGGTCCTGAGATTCGCGTGAGCTCGCAGCTCCTCGTGGTCGGGCCACAGCAGGCTGGACAGCCGCGCCCTGCTCCAGAGCCGCCGTTCCACGGTCAGCAGCGCGACCAGCCGCCACGTTGACGGTGGCAGGACCAGGGGGGTCTCACCTTGGCGCACGGAGAACTCGCCGAGGAGGCGGACCTCCAGCTCGGTCGGCGACACCGGGCCAGCACCGGCTGACGCGGTGTCGAGACGCATCTGACCTACGGCTGGCTGACTCATCACGCACTCCCATCGACGGTGGCTGGCGCATGGCTGGGCGACAACTGTCTGGCCTCACCACCGGCGATCGACGTCTTCAAGCCGGGCACGTTCGGTCACTGGACGGATGTCGAGAACTTCCACGACTACCGCAGCCAGAACCACGACGACCACGACAAGTACGACAAGGTGGCCAAGCTGCCCGATCCCGCCGTGATCGACACGTACAACCCGATCCTCGGTGCCAGGGACGCCGTCGCGGCCTCGATCCAGATCCTGAACCACTGGGTGGCAAAGGATCCCTGGACGACTGCACGAGCCACGATCACCGGGCTGCTCACGCTGTCCGCCGCGGCCAAGCCGGCCGACGGTTCGGTCTAGCGGTCCTACCACCAACCCGCCGAGGGGTATGCCGTCCGGCTCAGCCAGCCGGCATACCCCTGGGCGAAGGCGCGGGCTAGGACCGCGCGGCTTCGACGGTCTCGGCCCCGATGGTCTTCGCCTCGTCGCCCTCGTCAGCGCGCACGCGGGCGGACAGCACGAGGAAGAAGAGCACGAACGCGACCGTGAGCAGGATGTGGCCCAGGCCCGAGATCCCGGCGAGCGCCGGGCTCGTGGCCGCGGCCGATCCGGTCACCTGCAGGATCCCCTTGACCGTGAGTCCGGCGACCGTCAGCGCAAGGCCGACGTTCCAGGTCCACATGAACCACCCGTGACGACGGTCCTGCGACAGCCGGAAGCTGCGCTGCAGGGCTAGGACAAGAAGCAGCACGACGGTGCCGAGGACCAGAGCGTGCGTGTGCACGACCGACAGCTGGGTCCAGCCGGTGAACCCTTCGGCCTTGGTCAGCTCGCGGTAGCCAAGCCCGCCGGCAAGACCAACGGCGGTCCAGGCCGCCGCGGCGCGGACGAGGACGGTTTCAGGGCGTTTCATCGACAGAGACCTCTCACTAGTTTCGCGACACCGTGTCGCCATACTCCGAGCGTATGGTTGGCGACACAGTGTCGTCAACTTCGGGACGCTATGTCGCCAAGAGGAGGAGCGATGCCGAGGATTGCCGCGGCGACGGTCGCCGAGCACCGGGCCCAGGTCCAGACCCGCCTCGTCGACGCCGCCGAGGACATCCTCCGAGCGGGCGACGGCGCTGCGCTCACGGCCGGGGCGGTCAGCTCGGCTGCGGGCATCGCGCGCAACAGCATCTACCGTTACGTCGACTCCGTCGAGGACCTGCGGTTCCTCGTCGTCGCGCGCTACCTCCCGAGCTGGCTGGCGGCCGTCGACGAGGCCGTCGCCGGCGCCAAGGACCCTCGGTCGCGTCTGACCGCCTGGGTCGCTGCGAATCTCGAACAGGCGGCCGCCACCGGGCATGGGTGGCTCATGGAGGCGATGCGCGCCGCACCTGTGGCCGCGCCGTCCGGGCCCGACGCGGGCGCGGGCGGCGACGGCGCCGAGGCGGTCGAAACGGCACATGCAGCGATGAACGACGTGGTCCAGGCCACCTGGCTCGAGCTGCTCGGCGGTGACGAGGGGCGCAGTGCGGTCGCAGGCGCGATGACGATGGCCATCGTCGAGACGGGCTTCCGGCAGCTCGACGCCGGCCAGCCGGAGGGCCTGGTCACGGACATGAGCACCCGGGCCGTCGCCGGTCTCGTCGCCGCCTTCACGGCATCCTGACTCCGCAACAAAGCGCATCGAGCTCAGTGGAGTGAGCGACCCGTCGCTCCCGCCACTTCGGCCACGGGACTCCTGTGACGGGGCGCCCACTCGACGTGGGACGGGGCGCCCACTCGACGTGGGACGGGGCGCCCACTCGACGTGGGACGGGGGCGCTCACTCGACTGGGCGCGCCTCGCGGCGTCCGGGGCGGCGAGCCGCCCGGTAGTCGTGCCACACGGAGCTGACGATCGCGCTCCACACGACGAGCTGGCCGAACAGCAGCAGCCAGACCAGCATCGCGGCGGCGATACCGAGCGAGCCGTAGAGGGCAGACGAATGCTCGAACCGGGCGGGCAGGTAGAGCCTGCTCACGGCGTGCATGAGCGCCAGCCCGACGCCGAAGACCAACGCCCCCGGCACGAGATCCGTCCAGTGGGACCGCCGGTCGGGCAGCTGGCGCATGACCGCGAACCAGCAGGCCCCGGCCACCAGGGCCTGCACGAGGGCGGACAGCACGACGCTGCCCGGGAAGAGCCCGTCGAGCTCACCGACGAGCCGGGCGCTGAACGCGACGAGCGACACGAGCGCAACGAAGAAGAACACGGATACGACGAGCTGCCGGGTGCCGGCCTTGCCGGTCGTCGTCTCCCAGAGGTGGGCGTTGACGAGCACGAGCGTCCGCCGCAACAGCATCGTCGTCCAGAGCACTCCGAAGAGGCCGATGACCGCAAGGATCCACCACGAGCGGCCGCCCTCGGAGAGGGCGGTGAGCACTTCGGCACGCGCGGCGCCCGAGATGCCGGTGGCGTCGACGGCGCCGTCTCGGACCTCGTTGTCGCTGCGCCCCAGGGCGGAGAGCAGGGCGACGCCCAGCAGCACGACCGGCAGCACCCAGAAGAACAACCGGAACGCGATCGCGCTCGCGAGCAGCATCCCCTGCCGGGCGGCATACGTGGCGAGGGCAGCGAGGGGCAGTCCAAAGAGCGGCTGCCGCTGCGCCAGCTCCTCGTAGCGCCGGCGTGCTGCCTCGGCGCGCACACGGAACTGCTCGATCCGCCCCACCGACGTCTCGGCCTGCGTATCGGCCCGCGTGCCGTCGGGCCCGTCCGGCCCCTCGACGGCAGTGCCCATGACTGAGGATTGCACGGAAGTCTGCGCCGGGTGGGTAGCCCCACAAACTCAGCCGCGTGGCCGGCGCAGTCTCCTGCGCCGGCCACCGGCCGGACGTCAGGCCAGCGTCAGGCTGGCGCGGCGCTTGTCGCGGTCGATCTCGAGGATCCGTACCGTCACGGCATCGCCGACGGTCCGTCCGGCGTCGCCGTGCAACAGCCCGTCCGCGTCCTTGGCGATGCGGACGAACGAGCCGAAGGGCACGACGCCGACGACCTCACCGGTCACCACGTCGCCCTGGCCGAGCTGGTCGAAGTCACGCTCGTCGAAGCGGGTCATGCGTTCACCTCCTTCCTGTGCAGGCTCCGCTCACATCGGTGAGCGGGGAGGTGCCCGCGCGGAGGTCACGGCACAGCCGGGACGCCCTTCGTGTCACGGCACACGGCCGACCCGGCAGTCACCCGGTGACGGTAGGCCGAGCTGGCGCCCGAGAGCAAGTCCCCCGCCGGGACGAGAAAGCCGACGCGCGTATGCCGCTCGCCTGGGTCAGTGGGTCACCGTCCGGTCGAGACGCAGGAAGCCGTGCGGGAACTCGCGCCGCTGGATGCCGAGGCGGGCGATGCCCTTCGCGACCTTGAGTGTCTCCTCCTTGCCGACGAAGGTCGGGTTGGTGCATTCGTAGTCCATGCCCTTCCAGTGGATCGTGCATCCGCGGGCGGCCACCGTGTTGCGCACCCAGTCGGTCTCGCGACCCCACGGGAGCGCGATGGTGAAGCGGCCCGCGCTGGGCATCACCGCCACCGGGATCGCGTACTCCTTGCCGCTCTTGCGTCCCCGGTGTCGCAGCACCGCCCACAGCGGGAACAAGCGGTGCCCGGCGAGGTGGATCGCGAACCGGTTGAAGGACTGGGCAGACGCGGGAGCAGCCATGACCCCAGCATGCCGCGCGAGCCTGGGTGTCGAAAGGCGACCGGCCGCTGCTGGGGCACCAGACGTGCGCCGCGGCGCAGCGGTGGCTGCGCGGATGGTCAGCGGGTGGCATACCTCCTCAGCTCGGCCTTGGCGAGGGCGTTCTTGTGCACCTCGTCGGGGCCGTCCGCGAAGCGGAGGGTGCGGATGCCGGCGAAGGCCGGCGCGAGCTCGTGGTCCTGGCTGAGTCCACCCGCGCCGTGAGTCTGGATCGCCTTGTCGATGATCCACTCGACCGTGCTGGGGGTGGCGATCTTGATGGCCTGGATCTCGGTGTGGGCACCCTTGTTGCCGACGGTGTCCATGAGCCAGGCCGTCTTGAGCACGAGCAGTCGCAGCTGCTCGATGCGGACGCGCGACTCGGCGATCCAGTCGCGCACGACGCCCTGGTCGGCGAGCGGCCTGCCGAAGGCCACCCGCTCGGAGGCACGGCGGCACATCGCCTCGATGGCGACCTCTGCCAGGCCGATCGAGCGCATGCAGTGGTGGATCCGGCCGGGGCCGAGGCGCGCCTGGGCGATGGCGAAGCCGCTGCCCTCCTGCCCGATGAGGTTGTCCACGGGGACGCGGACGTCGTGGAACGCGAGCTCGGCGTGGCCGCCATGGTCGTGGTCGTCGTAGCCGAAGACCTCCATCCCGCGGACGATCTCGAGGCCGGGGGCAGCTCGCGGCACGAGGACCATCGACTGCTGCCGATGGCGGTCGGCGCCCGGGTCGGTCTTGCCCATGACGATGAAGACCTCGCACTCGGGGTTCATCGCGCCGGTGATCCACCACTTGCGGCCGTTGATGACGTACTCGTCACCGTCGCGGTGGATCGAGGTCTCGATGTTCGTCGCGTCGCTGCTCGCCACGGCCGGCTCGGTCATGGCGAACGCGGACCGAATCTGCCCGCGCAGCAACGGTTCGAGCCAGTTCACCCGCTGCTCGTCGGTGCCGAACGCCGCGAGCACCTCCATGTTGCCGGTGTCGGGCGCCGCGCAGTTGAGCACGGCCGGCGCGAGCCGGATGCAGCGGCCGGTGATCTCGGCCAGCGGGGCGTACTGCAGGTTCGTCAGCCCGGCGCCGTGCTCGCCGGGCAGGAACACGTTCCACAGCCCGAGGTCCCGGGCCTCCTGCCGGAGCTCCTGCAGGACCGGGACGGTGCTCCACGCCCAGCGGTCGTCGAGCGCCGAGACCTGCTCGTCGAACACGGGCAGCGACGGCTCGACCCGCTCGTCCATGAAGGCGAGCAGCTCCTGGCGCAGCTCCTCGGTGCGTGCGTCGAACGCGAAGTCCATCAGTCCTCCTTCACCCCAGGCGGGTTCGTGCCGTCGAGTGCGGCGAGGCCGGCCGCGACAAGCGGGCCGGTCGCCTCCCCGATCGTCGCGAAGCCCTCGCCGACGGTCTGTCCTTTGGTGTAGCGGTAGTGGATGCCCTCGAGGATCACCGCGAGCTTGAAGTAGGCGAGCCCGAGGTGGAACGAGACGCCCGACAGGTCACGGCCGCTGCCCGCCGCGTACCGCGCGAGCAGCTCTGCCGGCGTCGGATAGCCCGGGGCCCGCGACGCATCTGAGACGGCGTTGGGTCCGACGACCAGCGGCAGCGACTGGTAGGCGTCGAGCAGCGCCACGTCGGTGAGCGGGTCGCCGATCGTGGCCATCTCCCAGTCGAGGACGGCGGTGACACGGTCGTCGTCGACGAGGAGGTTGTCGAGCCGGAAGTCACCGTGGACGATCGCGGGCGCCCCGCTCTGTGGCACCGAGGAGGTGAGCCGGTCGTGCAGCTCGTCGATGCCGGGCAGCTCGCGGCTCCGGGACGCGTCGAGCTGCTGTTTCCAGCGCCGGACCTGGCGCTCGAGGAAGCCGTCCGGCCGGCCGAAGTCGCTCAGACCGACCGTGGCGGGATCGACTGCGTGCAGGGCCAGGAGGGTGTCCACCATCCGCTCGGCGACGGCCCGGGTGCGCTCCGGCCCGAGCAGCTCGAGCTCGGCTGCGCTCCGGTACGGCGTGCCGCGCACGTGCTCCATGACATAGAACGGGGCGCCGATGACATCGTCGGTCGCGCACACGGCATACGTCGCCGGCACGGGCACGGGCGTGTCGCGCAGCGCCGAGATGACGCGGTGCTCCCGCACCATGTCGTGGGCCGTCGCGAGCACGTGTCCGAGCGGGGGTCGGCGCACGACGACCGTATGCCGTCCGTCACCGACGACGTACGTGAGGTTGGACTTCCCGCCGGCGATGAGACGGCCGGTGAGGGGACCGTCGAGCAACCCCGGCGCCTCGATGGCGAGGAAGTCCGCGAGCGCCGCGAGCGGGAGGCCCCGCGGGTCGGCCCCGGGCGACGGGGGTGCGTCGCTCATGTCAGTCCCTCGGGCCGCCGGCGACGTAGATGACCTGGCCGGAGACGAACCCGGCCTCGTCGCTGGCCAGGAACGACGCCGTCGCCGCGATGTCGTCAGGCTGACCGACGCGACCGACGGGAATCTCCTTGGCGGCACCTTCGAGGAACTGCTCGAAGGTGATGCCCATCCGCTCGGCGGTCGCCCGCGTCATGTCGGTGGCGATGAAGCCGGGGGCGATCGCGTTGGCCGTGACGCCGAACCGGCCGAGCTCGATGGCGAGCGTCTTCGTGAAGCCCTGCAGACCGGCCTTGGCCGCCGAGTAGTTGGCCTGGCCGCGGTTGCCGAGCGCCGACGTGGAGCTGAGGTTGACGATGCGACCCCACTTCGCGTCGACCATGTACTTCTGGCACGCCCGCGACATGAGGAAGGAGCCGCGCAGGTGCACGCCCATCACGGCGTCCCAGTCGCCGGCCGTCATCTTGAACAGCATGTTGTCGCGGATGATCCCGGCGTTGTTGACCAGCACCGTCGGGGCTCCGAGCTCGGCGGCGACCCGCTCGACGGCTGCCTGCACGCCAGCCTCGTCGGACACGTCGACCCCGACAGCCAGCCCCTGCCCTCCAGCCGCCTCGATCTCGGAAACGACTGCGGCGCAGGCGGACTCGTCAAGGTCGAGGACAGCGACGGCATACCCGTCGGAGGCCAGGCGCTTGGCGACGGCCGCGCCGATACCGCGCGCGGCGCCGGTGACGATGGCCGTGCGGGCAGAAGTGTCGGTCATGAGGTGGTCTCCTTGCTCGTTGGAGCGCCTGCGACGGTCTCGAGGCGCTGCTGGATCTTGTTCATGCCGGTGACCCACGCGTCGGGGTCGGCGGCGCGGCCGGCGTAGTACTGCCGCACACCGGGGTGTGGGAGGACGAGGGTCGCGTCCCCCTGCAGGCCCGCCCAGACGGCGTCCGCGACGTCCTCAGGAGTCAGGGTGCCGTCCCGCGTGAGGATGTCCTTCAGCGGGCCCGCCTCGTGCAGGATCCGGGTGTCGACACCGAGGGGGCAGACGGCCTGGACGACGATGCCGCGGTGGCGGTAGGTGGCCGCGAGCCACTCGGCGAGCGCGACCGAGCCGTGCTTGGTGACCGAGTACGGCAGGTCGCCGAGCATGGTGAGCAGCCCGGCCGCCGAAGCGGTCAGGACGAGCCGCCCGCCCCCGGACTCGAGCCAGAGGGGCACGAGCCGGCGCGCTGCTCGCACCTGCGCCATGAGGTTGACGTCGAGCATCCGTGCCCACTCGTCGTCGGTCGCGTCGAGGCCTACCCCTGACACGATGCCCGCGTTGGCGACGAACAGGTCGATCGAGCCGAGGTGCATCCGCGCCGCGTCGACGAGCGCGTCCACGCCGCTTGTCGTGGCCATGTCTCCCGGGATCGCATCGGCGTCGATCTCCCGCGCCGTGACGGCGAGCGTGTCGGCGTCGACGTCGCTGACGACGACGTGCAGGCCCTCGTCGACCAGCCGCGTCGCGATGGCCCGGCCGATCCCTCGGGCCGCACCGGTGACGACCGCGGTGCGACCAGGCGGCGGAACTGTCATGGGCACTCCTCGCGTGCGTTGCGGTCCGACCTCACTAAGCGCTTGCTTACCTTGGCGACTCGGGGCACCCCACGTCAAGTGCCGCGACCCTCTGGACGGGCGTTGGGCCTGCCGGCTCAGCGGCTCGGGCCGGTAGGTTCCGCTCATGGGAGCCTCTCCAGCACGCCTGGGTGCGGCCGTCGTGGGCACGGTCGCCGGAGCGCTGGGCGCACTGGCTGTCGTGACCAGGCTCACGCCGTGGCCCTCGGCGATGCTCGTGCGAGTCATCTTCGACCGAGGCGCGCGCGACGCGAGCGACGCCCTCGAGAAGCACGTGCCTCCTGGCCTGCACGAGGTGCTGGGAGAGACGTATGCCGCGGGCGACCCGGACGCGCGCATCGACGTCTTCCGGCCGGCGGGCTCCGGGGCTGGTCGCGAATCAGGCTCCGTTCTGGGACCGCTGCCGACGGTGGTGTGGATCCACGGCGGGGCCTTCGTCTCCGGCAACCGGACGCAGGTGGCCAACTACCTCAGAATGATTGCGGGACAAGGGTTCACGACCGTCGGGGTCGACTACTCCATCGCTCCCGAGGCCCGCTACCCGGCGCCGGTCCGGCAGGTGAACGCCGCACTCGACCATCTTGTCCAGCACGCCGACCGCCTGGACGTCGATCCCACCCGGATCGTGCTCGCCGGCGACTCGGCGGGCGCCCAGATCGCGGCACAGGTGGCAGCGCTGGCCAGCGACCCGGCATACGCGGAACGGGTCGGCATCACGACGGCGATCGACCGCGACCAGCTGGCCGGGGCCGTGCTGTTCTGCGGCGCCTTCGACTTCGACCTCGTCCGCGGGTCGTCGCGGCTCGGCTCGTGGCTCATCGACACGGCGCTGTGGGCGTACTCGGGCCGGCGCGACTACCTCTCCGACGAGACCTTGCAGCTCGCGTCGGTGGCGCATCACATCCCGACGACGTTCCCTGCGACGTTCGTGTCCGCCGGCAACGCCGACCCGCTCCTGCCGCACTCGCTCAGCCTCGTGGCCACGCTGGAGCGGCTCGGGGTCGTGCACGAGACCCTCTTCTTCGCCGAGGACCACAGCCCGGCCCTGCAGCACGAGTACCAGTTCGACCTCGACTCGGTGGACGGTCAGGTCGCCTTCGAGCGCCTCGTCACCTTCCTGCGAAGGGTCACCGACTTCTGACCCGACAACTGATCCGACTCCTGACCCGGCGCGCTGGTGGGTGTCGGACCGCCGAGAGAGGATCGGGGCATGCTGCTCTCCGATGTCGTCGCCACCTCGCACGCGGTCGCGGCCACCGCATCTCGCACCGCCAAGGTCGACGCGCTCGCCGGATGCCTGAGGCGGGCCTCGCTCGACGGTCCGGAGGTCGTCGAGCTCGTGGCGTCACACCTGTCCGGGGTGCTGCCGCAGCGGCGGATCGGGGTGAGCTGGCGCGGGCTCCAGACCCTGCCCACCCCGGCGACCGAGCCGACCCTCACCGTCGAGGACGTCGACGCAGAGGCGACCCGCATCGCCGCCTTCGGCGGGTCCGGTTCTGCCACAACGAGATCGGCTGCAGTCGAGGCCTTGTTCGGGCGCGCGACCGCTGACGAGCAGCGATGGCTGCGCGGTCTCATCACGGGTGAGACCCGTCAGGGCGCGGGCGACGGCGTGATGCTCCAGGCCATCGCGAAGGCAGCCGAGGTGCCCGACGCCGCAGTGCGTCGTGCAGTCATGCTGGCCGGCTTCTCCGGCCCCGTCGCTCGTGCGGCGCTGACCGGAGGCGTGCCCGCCCTGGAGGCGATCCACCTCGAGGTCGGCCGGCCGCTGCGGCCCATGCTGGCCGGTTCGGCGCCCGACGTGACCGAGGCCCTTGCCACGCTGGGGGGCGAGGTGATGGTCGAGACCAAGCTCGACGGCATACGGCTCCAGGCGCACGTCGACCACGGCACGGTGCGGCTGTTCACGCGCACGCTCGAGGAGGTCACCGACCGGATGCCCGAGATCACCGAGGCGCTCGTCGGGCTCGACGTCGAGACCGTCGTGCTCGACGGCGAGGTCATCGCCCTCGGCGAGGGCGGTCGCCCGCAGCCGTTCCAGGTGACCGGCGCCCGCACGGCGAGCACGGCGGACGTCGACCGGCTTCGCGAGCAGGTGCCCCTGACCCCGTTCTTCTTCGACGTCCTGCACCTCGACGGCGCCGACCTGCTCGACGAGCCCGCGGCCACGCGCTGGGAGCGGCTCGCTGCGACGGTCCCACCGGCGTGGCTCGTGCCCCGCGAGCTCACCAGCGACGCTGAGCGGGCGCGTCAGTTCTTCGCCGACCTCGTCGCCGCGGGTCACGAGGGCGTCGTCGTCAAGGACCCACGGCTGCCGTATGCCGCAGGCCGGCGCGGTCCCGGGTGGGTCAAGGTCAAGCCGCGGCACACCCTCGACCTCGTCGTGCTGGCCGTCGAGTGGGGCAGCGGTCGGCGGAGGGGCTGGCTGTCGAACATCCACCTCGGCGCCCGCGATGCCGAGACCGGTGACCTGGTGATGCTCGGCAAGACGTTCAAGGGCATGACGGACGAGATGCTCGCGTGGCAGACGGAGCGCTTCCAGGAGCTGGCCGTCGACGGCGCCGACCCCGAGGGATCCTGGGTCGTGCGGCTGCGCCCGGAACAGGTCGTCGAGATCGCCTTCGACGGCGTCCAGAGGTCGAGCCGCTACCCCGGCGGCATGGCCCTGCGGTTCGCCCGCGTGCTGCGCTACCGCGACGACAAGCCGGTCAGCGAGATCGACACGGTCGAGACGGTTCGATCGCTCGCCGGCTGGTGAGTCTTGGCCACGAGCTCTGCGCCATGACTTGGCATTTCGCTTCGCAGGACACCGTCCTGACCGACGCGACGCCGCAGAGTGTCGGCCTCGAGCCGGCCCCGATCGCGGAGGCCGTGGCGGCGATCCGCGCTCACGAGGCTGCTCCGCCGGGCGGCTATGCGCTCTTCGCAGGGGCCGTCGGCGTGATGGGCCACGAGGGCCGGGTCGTCGCGCGTGATGCGAGCGGGTGGGCGCTGCGATATGCCGACGAGTCGACCGAGCTGCCCCGCGAGCGGTGGGTCCCGATGCGCGAGGACACGATCTTCGACCTAGCCTCCGTGTCGAAGCTCTTCACGTCGATCGCCGTGATGCAGCTGGTCGAGGAGGCGGCGGCGTCCCTTGATGCGCCTGTCGCGGCATATCTCCCTGAGTTCGCCTCTGCCGGAAAGGAGTCCGTCACCGTCCGAGAGCTCCTGACGCACCGGTCCGGGCTCCCGGCATGGCTGCCGCTCTCGAGTGACTACCCCGACAAGCCGTCTCGCATCGCGGCCGTGATGGACCAGCCCCTGGACGGTGCGCCCGGCCGGACCTACCTCTACAGTGACCTCGGCCTCATAGCTCTCGGCGTCATGGTCGAGCGGCTCCAGGGCGTGCCGCTCGACCAGGTCGTGATGGCTCGAGTCACCGGGCCGCTCGGCATGACCGACACCGGCTACAACCCGGTCGCGGTGGACCGCACGGCCGCGACCGAGGCGAAGACCAAGGCAGCACGGGGCCTCGTGCGCGGGCAGGTGCACGACGAGAACGCTTGTGCGCTGGGCGGCGTCGCCGGGCACGCGGGAGTCTTCTCCACAGCCGACGACCTCGCTGTCCTTGCCCAGACACTGCTCAACGGCGGCACCTATCGCGGCCGGCGGATCCTCCGCAGCGCGACTGTCGTCGACCTGGTCTCCGGCGCCGACGGGGGCACTGGCGGGGATGCCCACGGCCTCGGCTTCGAGCTCGACCAGCGGTGGTACATGGACGACCTCGCCGGTCCGCACACCGCAGGTCACACCGGCTTCACGGGCACCTCGGTCGTCATCGACTTCACGTCGCGGTCGTTCGCGATCCTGCTGACGAACCGCGTCCACCCGTCACGCGACTGGGGCTCGGTCAACGTCGCGCGCCGGGAGTGGGCGCACGGCCTCGCCGCCGCCATCCGCTCAGGCACCAGCTCCGGTTCGAGGTGATCGATGGTCGACGAGGAGGTATGCCGGGTGCTCCGGGAGGCGTCCAGCGTCGAGCAGGTGCCGGCCGAGGACCATCGCCCCGTTGAGTGCGGCACCGACGGCAGCACTCCTCGCGCGACCTGTCGCGGCGAGTCGCGCATCGAGCGCCGTACGGATTGGCTCGGACGCAAGCAGGCCACCAGTCGCGACGAGGTGCGGCCGTTCGAGACCTGCGGCTGCGGCGACGAGCGAGTCCGCGAGGGCGATGCCGGCGTCTCGGCAGATGCCGGCCGCGACAGGATCGCCGTGCTCGGTCGCGGCTTCGCTGACGAGCGGTGCCACGGACGCGAGCCGCGCCGGGGTGTCGTCGGCGGTCATCACCAGGCGCGGCCAGCCCTCCGGTCCGCCCAGCAGGTCGGATGCCGCCTGGAGCAGTACCGGCGAGCCGCCAGGCAGCCCGTCGACGGCGCGTATCGCAGCCCGCAGGCCCATCGTCCCGACCCACGCGGCCGATCCGCGGTCGCCGAGCAGGTGTCCCCAGCCGTCGACGCGGTTCCACCGCTGGTCGAAGTCGGTGCCGAACGCCACGGCACCCGTGCCTGCCGCGACGACGGCTCCTGGCTCGATCCTCCCGATCGCCCCGACGAGACTGGCGACCGCGTCGCTGACCACCACCGTCGTCGCGGCGCCCAGACCCGAGGACACCTCGCGCAGCACCGCTTCGCGATCTGCCAGCATCAGCAGCCCACGCATCGACCACACGACAATGTCCGGGGAGCCGGTCGGCCGATCGTCGGCGACGCCCGGGCGCGCTCCGACGGATCCCTTTGTGCCGCCGACAGACTCGAGCAACCTAAGGGCATCTTCGACGAGTGGCCCGACCTGGATCCCGGCCGGCCCGACGCGCACGCCCGGAGCGGTGAGCACGGGACCCGGCCGACCGGCATACGTCTGGAGGCGAAGGGCGGAGCCGCCGATGTCGACCGCGACGACCACGCGACCGACTGAGTGGGCGGGGTCCCGCGCAGTCACCGGGGACACCCACGTGGAGCTTGTCGCCGCAGCGCTCCTCAGCGCGGCGAGGGCGCCCGCGACCGACCCCTCGTGGTCGTCGAGGGTGCGACGGGCCGTCGGGACGTCGACGTCCGCGAGCATCGACAGCAGAGCCGGCTTCAGCTGGCCACCCGCGGCGTCGAGAGCACGGCGAGCCCGGTCGGCGTCGTCGCCTGTCGCTTCCTGAAGGATGCGCACGACCCGCCCGCGCAGCTTGGCATTCGTCGCGACGACGTCGACCATGAGATTGGACCAGGTGCGCCCGAGGCGGATCATGACGGCGGTCGAGAACGACCCGAGGACGAGCTTCTGGGCGGTCCCTGCCTTGAGCCGGGTCGATCCGGTGACCACCTCCGGGCCGGTCGGGGCGACCAGCAGGTGATCGACGTGCGGGCCGATCGATGCGTCGGGGTTCGCGGTGAGCAGCGCCGTCACCGCGCCGATCTCCCGGGCGCGCGCGAGGGCGCCGGCCACGAACGGGGTCCGGCCCGAGGCGGTCAGCCCGATGGCGATGTCGCCTTCACGAAGACCGTCGGCCTCGGCGCGGCCCTGCTCGGTGTCGTCCTCGACGTTCTCGACCGCGCGGCCGAGTGCGGCCGTGCCACCCGCGAGATGGGCGACGACCAGACCGGCCGGGACGTTGAACGTCGGCACCAGCTCGGCAGCATCCAGCACCGCGAGGCGCCCCGAGGTGCCCGCGCCGAAGTAGTGGATCGCACCGCCCGCACGCAGCGACTCGACCGCACGGTCCACGAGGACCGCGAGCTCGGGCAGTGCCTCTCCCACGGCACGCGGGACGGTCGCGTCCTCCGCATTGAGCACGCGCAGGATGTCGAGAGAGGAGTACGTGTCGATCGACATCGTGCCCGGGTTTCGCTGCTCTGTCGGCGCCTCGACTCTGACCTCGCTGTCCATCCGACGGACGTTAGCCCTTGACGCCCGCGTGGTCACGCACGTGGCCCCACCTCATCGACCGCACCGGTCGCCCGCGCGGCCGGAGGCGCGGGCCTGGAGACGACACTGCCCGCCCGGGCACGAACCCCGGGCGGGCACTGGACGCATCTGCTGCGACGAGCGGGCGGTCTCGGAGACCGAGGCCGCCCAGGCTCAGCGCAGCGGGTTGAACGGAGCGAGCTGCTCCGGCGCGGTGCCGGTCACGATCTGCTCGGCGAGCAGGCGACCGGTGACCGGGCCGAGCGTGATGCCCCACATGCCGTGGCCGCCGGCGACGAACACCTTGGACGACTTCGTCGCGCCGATCAGCGGGAGGCCGTCGATCGTGCAGGGGCGTGAGCCGACCCACTCGTCCTGACGGTTGTCGAGGTCGGCACCCTTGAGCAGCGGGCGGGCCGACTCGACGATGGCGTTGATCCGGCGCTGGTCGAGGGCGGCCTCGGGCTTGCGGAACTCCATCATGCCGGCCACGCGGAGGCGGTCACCGATCGGCGTGCAGGCGACGCGGGCGGCCGGGAAGTAGACCGGGCCGTTGGGCAGGTCCTCGACCGCGACGCTGAACGAGTAGCCGCGGCCGGCCTGGACGACCCGCTTGACGCCGAAGTCGCGAGCGAGCTTGCCGAGCCACGCGCCGGTGGCGACCACGACGGCGTCGAACTGCTCGGTGATGCCGACCTCGTTCGTGATCGCGACACCGCCGGGCGTCTCGAGGATGTTCGAGACCGCGTTGCCCGTGACGATCTTGCCGCCGCGTGCCACGACCGAGTCGGCCAGAGCCGCGACGTAGGCGCCCGGGTTGATGAACCGCTGGCCGTGGAGCACGATCGCCGCACCGATGTTGTCCGAGAGCGCCGGCTCGATGGCGCGGGCCTCGTCGCCGGACAGCACGTCGAACGTGATGTCGCCGCCGGACGCGTGGATGTGCTCGATCTCTTCGAGCAGGGTCTTGCGCTCCTCGACCGTGCGGTAGGCGGCGGTGAACGACTTCGCCTCGTACGTCTCGGCGTCGACGCCACCCTCACGGAGCAGGTCGAAGCTCTGGAGCGACAGGTCGTTGACCGGCACGAGGGAGCCCATCGCCTTCTTCCACGCCTTCATCGTGCTGTGGCGCGTGAAGCCGGTGACGAAGCGTAGGAAGTTCGGGTTGGCGCTCGGCGGCACGTAGACGGGCGAGCTCGGGCTCAGCACGGCGCGCAGCCCGTACTTCAGCACGGCGGGCTCGGGCAGCGGGGTGGCGATGCCGGGCGTCAGCCAGCCGGCATTGCCCCACGACGCGCCGGCCGCGACGCCGTCGCGGTCGATGACGGTCACCTCGACGCCGCGCTCCTGGAGGAACCAGGCGGTGGCCAGGCCGACCATGCCGGCGCCGACGACGGCGACGCGCTCGGGGGCGGGGGAACCGGACGGGGTCACAGCGGGCATGCGATCGACTCCTGTGTCATCGATAAGGGTGTGGGTGCCTACCACCATGGTCCCGGCACAGCGAGCGCGCCTCGTGGTGCCCCGGTGCCAAACTTTCCCTTCATGGCTGTGCTCAGCGAACAACGGCGTGCCACCATCGAGGTATGCCGCCCGCTCCCTCCCGCCGCCCAGGTCGCCCAGGGCGCTCAGTGCGCTCAGGCCACCCGGCGCGCCCGGCGTCTCCGGCGCGCCCGGCGACCCGCACCTCGTCCACGACGCCCGTGGGCCTGCCCCTCGCGCAGCTCGTCGGGTCGATCGGGGGTGGCCTGCTCACGCTCGTCGCCGACCCGGACGGGCGGACTGTCGACGATGTCACGCTGGCCGAGCCGGGGTCGGGCGTGTTCGGCCAGGCGGGCGACCTGCTCCTCGGGGTCGGGATCGACCGTCCGGCAGACGCTGCGGCGCTCATCGAGGCGGCGGCCGAGGTGGAGGCGGGTGCGGTCGTGCTCCGGCGCGCCGCGGCCCGCAACCCCCAGGTCCGGGCGGCCGCGAACCGGTTCGGCGTCAGCCTCGTCCAGCTCGCCGACCACGCGTCGTGGGCCCACATCGTCTGGCTGCTTCGCGGCGTGCTCGACCGGGCCGCGAGCGGGCCTTCGCTGCGAGCCGAGGGACCGGTGCTCGACGAGCTGTTCGCGCTGGCCGACGCCTGCGCAGCGCTCGTCGGCGCCCCGATCACCATCGAGGACACCCAGTCCCGAGTGCTCGCCTACTCCTCGACCCAGGACGTCGCCGATCCGGCGCGCCTGTCGACGATCGTCGGCAGGCGCGTGCCCGACGAGGTCATCGCAAGCCTGCGCGGACGCGGCGTCTTCCGGCAGCTGGCCACATCGAGCGCGCCCTTCTTCGTGCCCGCCGGCCGAGGCCTGCGCGCGCGGCTCGTCGTGCCTGTGCGGGCCGGCACCGAGTGGCTTGGCTCGATCTGGGCGGTCATCGACGAGGAGCCGCCCGAGCAGGTGAAAGAGTCTCTCGCGCAGACGGCCTCGGTCGTTGCGCTGCACCTGTTGCGGCAGCGCTCGCAGGCGGACCTCGCCCGTCGGGTGGCGGCCGACCGCCTGCGAGCCGTCGTCAGCGGCGACACCCTCGAGGCCGAGGGCTGGCTGCCGCCGCCGCCCTGGCGGGTCGTCGTGCTCGCCGGCGCGCACCAGGTGTCCGGCGACGCGGAGCGCGAGCTCGACGTGTGGGAGTCGGCTGCTCGCCGCCGGTCCTGGCGCCAGCCGTTGCTCGCGATCTTCGACGGCATGGCCCTGGCACTCGTCCGCGACACCCCGGGGAGCGCGGCGCCCGGCACCTGGGAGTGGCTGCTCGGGGTCGTCGAAGAGGTCGCGCTGGTGACCCCGACGGCATCAGCGAGCGCCGGCGGCTCGGTGAGCCGGACCAGCGACCTCGACCGCTCGCGCCGGGAGGCCGGCGAGGTGCGCCGGCTCCGCGACGCCGGCCGGGTGACCGGTCCGGCCATGACCGTCGAGGACGCCTGGGCCGCGGTCACGAACGCCCGCGCGCTCAGTGGGATCCGCACCGAGGAGCTGCTCGGTCCGGTCGCGGTCCTGCGCGCGCACGACGAGGCCCACGAGACGGCATACCTCGAGACGGTGGCGGCGTGGCTCGACCATCCGGGCGACCCCAAGGCCGCGGCAGCGCGGGCGCATGTGCACCCGAACACGCTGCGCTACCGGCTCCAGAAGATGTCGGACATCGTCGACGTCGACCTGCATGATCCCGAGACGCGCCTCGCACTGCGGCTGCAGCTGCGCGCCCTCGGGCACTGACCCTGAGCACCGCTCACGCGCTGCCCATGTGCACCGTTCCGTCAGCATCGACGCGGAGGTTCGGGTTGTGGACGAAGTCCCACCGGAAGCCGTCGGGATCGGCGACGCACGCACTCCACCCGCCCCACTCGCGCTCGGCCGGCTCGGTGACGGTGGTCGCCCCCGCCGCGAGCGCGGCGGCATACAGGCCTTTCACCTCGTCAGGGCCGTCGACGGTGTGCCCGAGCGACATCGGCGGCCCCTGGGGCCCGTGCCCGACGTCGCCGTACTCGCTCGGCATCTGCTCGACGTTCCACAACGCGAGCAGCTGACCCGGGGCGCACTGGACGAAGCTGATGTCGCCGGGGATGTCGAGGATCGAGCGAAAGCCCAGCCCGTCGACATAGAACGTGCGCGATGTCTCGACGTCGCGCACGCCCAACGTGATCGCAGTGACCTCAGGAGGATTCGTCATGCGCCGACGCTAGAGGCCGGCACCGACAACCGCGGTGCCAGTCGGGGGAGGTGCGCCGCTGGCACACCTCCCCCGGCTGTCTGACCGGTACCCCGACTCGGCGGTCGCGTCAGTGGCCGCCACCCAAGAGTTCGCGAACCTCTGACTCGCGGTACCTCCGGTGCCCACCGAGGGTCCGGATCGAAGTCAGCTTTCCTGCCTTGGCCCAACGGGTCACCGTCTTCGGGTCAACCCGGAAGAGGGCCGCGACCTCTGCAGGAGTGAGCAGCTTCTCGGTTTCGTGTCGATCCTGAGTCGTCATTGTCATTTCCCCACCACCCTGTCGCTAGGTGCAGCGACACGCATGCGCCCCAACGGGGGCTCAGTAAAGCAAGGGTAAAGTCTCCAACCGAAAGTTGGCGGTTAAACACTGAAAAAGGGCTGATCGCCCCAGTATCACCCACTTGGTCCCGCAGGCGCTGTGGGTGCCGCCCACTGGTACGGGCCCCACCCGTCTCGGAGGTCGGCGCACTCTCGGCGGACTCCCGGCAGCCCCACAGTGGCCTCGCGGTGGACTCGCGGTGGACTCACATCGGCCTCACGGCGGCCTCACGCCGGCCCTCGCGGGCGAGTCGAGGGGTCCGCCGTGGGCATGATTTGCCTGCCTCATGTAGCGTTAGCACCACGAGAACACACACATTCCCGGGGCCGCTACGCGGACATCGAAGAGCCATCCGGTTCTCCGAAGAGCGATGCCGTCCCGGCACGACGCACGAGGGGGTCACGCCATGGGGCGCGGCCGAGCCAAAGCCAAGCAGACCAAGGTCGCACGGCAGCTCAAGTACTACACGCCTGACACGGACTTGAGCGCGCTGGAGCGCGAGCTGCACGGTTCGTCACCACGGGAGCCCGATCACCAGTCGGGGTCCTACGACGAGAACGACTACGACGACTACGGGAAATGGGCCGCCGGCGAGCGCTGAGCTCGCCTTCCATCTCCACCACCTCGTGCGTCGGGTGAGACCACTCGGCCGGCGATGGTGGCTGTCCCGATCCGTCCTCGAGGGCGTCCCGAGGCTTTCCCAAGGGTGTCCTGAGGCTGCTCGGGCCGTAGGCGGCGAAGGTGCGTGACGGGGCCGGTGATCAGGCCGCCGGGTGTGTCCCGACGACCTGCACCGCGCCCCCGTCCACGCCCTTGGCTCCCCTGACGACCTCGACTCCGTCGACGACGAGGCCCTCTGCGTACGCGTGCTCCTCGGTGGTCACGCTCCCGAGCAGCCACGCCCGTATGCCGTGTGCCTCGCTGACCTCGACCGCGCGGTCCGCCTGCGACTGGGGCAGCACGGCGACGAAGCCGATGCCCTGGTTGAGGGTGCGCTCGAGGTCGGCCTGCGGCACCCGGCCGAGGGCCTGCACCGTCCGGAAGACCGCCGCAGGCGCCCACGTGCCGCGGTCGAGACGCGCGAACATCCCGGACGGGAGCACCCGAGCGAGGTTCGCCGCGAGCCCGCCACCGGTCACGTGGCTCAGGGCGTGCACGTCGACCCCCTCGGTGTCGATGAGGTCGAGCAGCGGCTTGGTGTAGATCCGGGTGGGCTCGAGCAGCTCCTCGCCGAGCGTCCGGCCGAAGTCGTCGACGTGCCGGTCGAGGGACCAGCCCGCTGCGTCGACGACCCGCCGCACCAGGCTGTAGCCGTTGCTGTGCAGGCCGCTGCTCGCGAGCGCGACGACGACGTCGCCGTCGGCCACTCGATGGGGACCGAGCACTGCGGCATACTCCACGACGCCGGTCGCGGCACCGGCCACGTCGTACTCGTCGGGTTCGAGCAACCCAGGGTGCTCGGCGGTCTCGCCGCCGACGAGCGCCACTCCGGCCTCCTCACAGGCGCGGGCGATGCCGCCCACGATCGCTGCGATCCGCTCGGGGACGACCTTGCCCGTGGCGATGTAGTCGGTCATGAAGAGCGGCTCGGCCCCGCAGACGACGATGTCGTCGACGACCATCCCGACGAGGTCGAACCCGATCGTGTCGTGCTTGTCCATCGCCTGCGCGATCGCGACCTTGGTGCCGACGCCGTCGGTCGAGGTGGCCAGGACCGGGCGGGTCATCCGTGCGATCGCGCTCGCGTCGAACATCCCGGCGAACCCGCCGAGCCCGCCGATGACCTCCGGCCGGGTCGCGCGGCGCACCGACTCCTTCATCAGCTCGACGGCCCTGTCACCCGCCTCGACGTCGACTCCGGCTGCGGCATACGTGATCGGGCGCTCACTCACCCGCAAAGCCTACCGACGGTCGGCCCGTACCCCCTCGGGCCCCTCTGCCCGTTCGAGGTATTCCGGTCGATGTAATGCGTCGTGAAATGAGGCGACTCTGCACCTCGAACCGGATACCTCGAACCGGGCTCCACATCCCCTGGTGCTGGTCAGTGGCTGTCCACAGCAGCTCATCGGCAGTCCCCGCACGGCGCCGGACCTGGCGCAGCCTCAGTCCATGAATTTCGAGCGGCAGCAAGCCATCGAGTCGGCGGCAACCGTAACCGGAGGAGTGGTGTCCCGACGGGTCCTGCGCGGACTCGGCATCACTCATGACGACGTACGCACGGAGCAGGAGGCCGGGCGGTGGCGGGTTATCGGCAACCAGACAGTGGTGCCACACCGCGGCCCGGTGCCCGTCGAGGGGCGCTACTGGTCGACCATCTGGGAGACCGGCACCTCCATCGCGGCCCTGGACGGGGTCACCGCCCTTCAGGTAGCAGGTCTGCGCAACTACCGCGACGACGAGATCCACGTCTCCGTCGTGCACCGCTGCGCGGTCAAGAGGGCCGCAGGCGTGCAGCTGCACAAGGTGATCCGACGCGTGCCGGGCGAAGTCCTGACCAGCGGCATACCGCGCACGCGACCGGCGGTGGCCGCACTGCGGGCCGCGTACTGGGCGGCATCGGACCGGCAGGCCGCGCTGGTGCTGATCATGACAGTCCAGCAGGGGTTGGCGACGCCCGAGCAGCTGCTTGCCTGGTCCAAGCGGCTGCGGGGCCGTCGGCGGCGCGCATTCATCAAGGACGTGATCTTCTACATCTCGGCCGGGGTGCGAGCCCTCGGCGAGCTCGACTTCGCGCGACTGTGCCGTGAGTGGGACCTGCCGGAGCCGAGCCGCCAGGTCGTCGTCGACTCACGGCTCGGGCGCAGCTATCTCGACGTCCGGTGGGACGGGTTCGCTCTCGTCCTTGAGATCGACGGCGTCCAGCACCGCGAAGGACTTCAGGTCAGCGCGGACAACCTGACCCGTAACGAGGTGACCCTGCGTGCGGACCGAGTCCTGCGCATCGACCTCATCGGGCTGCGACTGCACCGGGACGAGTTCATGAGCCAGGTCGCCCGTGGGCTCGGACTCGGGTCGAGGTATTCCAGTCGATATGAAAGGTCGCCGGATGTCGCGAGCTGATACCTCGAACCGGGAGGGCGTCAGGGGTGCTGAAGCGCGTTCTCGCCGCCCGCGCCGACTCCGAGGCTGACGCCCTCGACGTCGACGGAGCGGTCATGACCGGTGCGGACGGTCAGCGGCAGCGTCTCGAGCACATGCTTGCCGATGTTGCCGTCCTCGGGCAGCTCGATCGGGTAGCGCCCGGTGAAGCACGCGGTGCAGAGCTCGTCGGCCGGCTGGCGGGTTGCCGCGATCATGCCGTCCTCCGAGATGTACCCCAGCGAGTCGGCGCCGATCGAGGCACGGATCTCCTCGACCCCGAGGCCGGTGGCGATCAGCTCGGCGCGCGTCGCGAAGTCGATGCCGTAGAAGCACGGCCACTGCACGGGAGGCGACGAGATACGCACGTGCACCTCGGCAGCACCGGCCTCGCGAAGCATCCGGATCTGCGCCCGCTGGGTGTTGCCGCGCACGATCGAGTCGTCGACGACGACCAGCCGCTTGCCACGGATCGTGTGCTCGAGAGGGTTCAGCTTGAGCCGGATGCCCAGCTGGCGCAGGGTCTGCGAGGGCTGGATGAAGGTGCGTCCTACATAGGCGTTCTTGACGAAGCCCTGGCCGAACGGGATGCCCGACTCCTGCGAGTAGCCCACGGCCGCAGGCACGCCCGACTCCGGGACCCCGATGACGAGGTCGGCGTCGACGGCGTGCTCGCGGGCCAGGACCCGGCCCATCTCGACACGGGCCTCATGGACGACGCGCCCACGGATCACCGCGTCGGGCCGGGCGAGGTAGACGTACTCGAAGACGCACCCCTTCGGCTGCGGCGTCGCGAACTTGTGCGATCGCAGGCCGTTCTCGTCGATGGCGATGAGCTCGCCCGGCTCCACCTCGCGGATCACGGACGCGCCGATCGTCTGCAGGGCGGCCGTCTCGGAAGCCACGACCCAGCCCCGCTCGAGGCGGCCGAGCGCGAGGGGCCGGACCCCCCAGGGGTCGCGGGCGGCATACAGGGTCTGCTCGTCCATGAAGATGAAGGAGAACGCGCCGCGCAGCTTGGGCAGCAGCTCGAGCGCGGCCTGCTCAGGCGTGCGGTCCTCGTTGGACGCGAGGAGCGTCGTGACCAGCGCCGTGTCGGACGTGTTGCCGCGGGCCAGCTCACCGGTGACGCGGGAGCCGCCGAAGTGCTCGTCGACCAGGGCCTTGAGCTCGACGGTGTTGATGAGGTTGCCGTTGTGGGCCAGGGCGATGGTGCTGTGGCCGGTCCCGCCGAGGGTCGGCTGGGCGTTCTCCCAGGTGGAGCCGCCGGTCGTCGAGTAGCGCGTGTGGCCGATCGCGATGTGTCCTCGCAGCGACGACAGCGCCGTCTCGTCGAACACCTGCGACACGAGGCCCATGTCCTTGTAGACCAGGATCTTCTCGCCGTCGCCGGTGGCGATGCCCGCCGACTCCTGCCCGCGGTGCTGCAGAGCGTAGAGCCCGAAGTACGTCAGCTTCGCGACGTCCTCTCCCGGGGCCCAGACACCGAAGACCCCGCAGGCGTCCTGCGGGCCCTTCTCGCCGGGGATGAGGTCATGGTTCAACCGACCGTCGCCACGTGCCACTGCCCCATTGTCCCACACGCGAAGCGACGCCCCGGACGCCCGCGTATGCCGCCGAGTCGAGAGAGCACGCGCCGCAGAGCGCGAAGGGGCCGGGCCCCCTGGCCCCCTCGAGTCACGAACGGAGCGCGAACTCCTCGAGCACCTCGTAGCGCGGGCGCCGCCCGCGCCCCTCCCCGAGATGCGACTCGACCAGCGCCACTCGGTCGGCGACCCACGCGGGGCCCTCGTACGCGTCCAGCGCGCGGATCCAGCGTGTCGCCTCCGTCGGCCGGTGGAACCGCCCGAGCGTGACATGAGGGTGGAAGCGCGCGCCGTCCGGGGTCGCGCCGACGGAGTTCGCCGCGGACCGTATGCCGTCCGCCAGCGTGCCCAGGTCACCGCGCAGCTGCTCGACCCCCGTCCAGAGGACGCGAGCGGCATACGGGTTCGGGAAGGCGCCGGCCCCGGCGAGCTGGAGGATGAGGTGGTCGTGCCGAGCGGCGGAGTGCTCCACGGCGTGGGTGAGGTCGTCGAGGCGCCACTCGGGCACCGAGCCGAGGAAGGCGAGCGTGACGTGCCACTGGTGCCGGTCGGTCCAGCGGAGCTCCGCCTGCGGGGTGTCGGCCTCCCGCCGCGGCGTGACGTGCTCCTCGAGGTCGTCGAGCGCGTCGTCCGGAGGGACTACCGCAACGAAGAGCCTCATCAGGCCTCCACGGGATTGTCTGGCGCCTCGCTTCGTCCAGGCAACGCCGGCGCCGCGGAACTGCTTGGCGCTAGGGCGGCCCCCGATGCGATGAGGGCATCGATGCCTCCGATGCCCCAGGCGGCGAGCGCCTCGCGAGTGTCGGCGCCGACCGCAGGCGGTGGCGTCGTCAGGGCCGCCGGGGTCCGCGAGAAGCGGGGCGCGGGTGCGGGCTGGAGCACCCCGTGGTGCTCGACGTACGTCCCGCGCGCGGCGAGGTGCGGGTGCGACGGCGCCTCGGCATAGCTGAGGACGGGCTCCACACAGGCGTCCGTGCCCTCGAACACAGCAGTCCACTCGGTGCGCGTGCGTGTGCGAAAGCGGTCGGCGAACAGTGCTCGCAGCTCCGGCCACCGGCTCGGGTCGAGGCGGTCCGGGGCTGAGCCGGCGAGCCCGACCAGCCTGAGGAACTCGTCGTAGAACGGCTGCTCGAGCGGGCCGACCGCCATCCAGCCGCCGTCGCTGGTCTCGTACACGTCGTAGAACGGCGCGCCGGTGTCGAGGAGGTTCGTGCCGCGCTGATCAGACCATGCGCCGCCGGAGACCAGGCCGACGACGAGTGAGGACACATGAGCCGTGCCGTCGACGATCGCAGCATCGACGACCTGCCCGTGCCCGCTCGTGCGTGCCTCGACCAGGGCGGCGAGGATGCCCGCGACGAGGTACATGGCTCCCCCGCCGAAGTCTCCGACGAGGTTCACCGGCACTTGTGGTGGGCCGCCGGCGCGGCCTATTGCGCCGAGCGCACCGGTGATCGCGACATATCCGATGTCATGGCCTGCCGCCTGCGCGAGAGGACCCTCCTGCCCCCATCCGGTCATCCGTCCGTACACGAGTCGCGGGTTGAGGCCGAAGCAGTCATCGGGGCCGAGGCCGAGCCGCTCGGCCACGCCCGGCCGGTAGCCCTCGATGAGGACGTCGGCGCGCGCGACGAGCTCACGCGCGGTCGCGAGGCCGTCCGGGTGCTTGAGGTCGAGCACGACCGACGGGCGACCCCGTCGCAGGAGGTCCGCCTCCTGCGGCACCGGCACCGGCATCGGCGGCGGGCCGGGTCGGTCGAGCCGGATCACGTCGGCGCCGAGGTCGGCCAGGAACATCGCCGCGAACGGCGACGGCCCGATGCCAGCGAGCTCGACGACCCGGATGCCGGTGAGCGGGCCCGACCGGGCCGCGCGACCGTCCGTCTCAGGACGTGTCTCAGAGCGCACCTCAGGGCGCGCCTCCGGCCCGGCCGCGGGCTCGGTCACGAGCGGCCGCGGCCCGTCCGGTCGAGCAGGACGGCGAGGATGCCGGCGACGCCCGCCCCGAGGAAGGCGCCCAGGGCCGCGAGGAAGAGGACTGCCGTGCCGACGTCGAACGTCTTGCCCTCCGGGTAGCTCGGGCCGCCCGGGTCGCGGAGCCCGAAGATGATCCCGGCGACGAGCCCGATGAGTGTCCCGGTCAGCAGGAAGCGCTTGAAGTTCGGCGTGCGCGGGGTCTCAGGACTCACGGCTCAAGGTTAAGCGATGCCAGCGGCAGCAGGCCTTCGAGGTGGGCCCGCTGGCCGCTCGCCCTGACCTTCGCCGCCGCCACGGCCTCGTCCCAGCTCAGGTCACCGACGGCCAGCCGCAACCAGGTGGCCGCGTCCGTCTCGATGACGTTCGGTGGCGTGCCACGTGTGTGGACCGGACCCTCGATGCACTGGACGGCGCCATAGGGCGGCACTCGCACCTCGACCGTGCGTCCGGGCGCAGCCGACGCCAGCTCCTCCAGCGTGTAGCGCACCGCGGTGGCCGTGGTGGGTCGATCGGCGGCAAAGGCGGCAGCACGGCATACCTCGAGGGCAGCGATGCCCTCGGCGACTGGGGTGCGGCGGCGTGGAGGCATCGCTGCAGGCTATCCGTGCGGCCGGATCAGCGCAGGCGCGGGATGACGTCGGCCGCGACGGTGTCCAGCGTGGCCTGCACGCCCTGGAACGGGTCGGTCGAGCGTGGCCAGTGCGTGATGACGTCGGAGAAGCCCAGCTCGGCCGCGCGGCCCGCGGCGTCCTCGAAGGCGCCGACGCTGGTCAGCGAGAACGTCGGCGCCGAGTCGAGGTTGAGGTAGCGGTCGAGATCTGCCGCGTCGCGACCTGCCGCGGCGAGCGCCTCGTCGACCCTCGCGCTCAGGGCGCCGATGAGCGCCCACCACTCGTCGTCGGTGTCGACGTTGCCGCCGTAGGTCATCCAGCCGTCACCGCGCTCGACGGCGAGGCGGATCGCCTTGGGCCCGTTGGCGGCGATGACGAGCGGCACGCGTGGTCCGTCGGGCAGCCCCCGGACAGGTCCGGGCCGGGTCAGCACGTCACGCGCGCCGTAGAACTCGCCGTCGGCGGTGACCCGCTCCTCCCGCAGCAGCCGGTCCACGAGGCTGGTGAACTCATGGAACCGGGCGGTGCGCCGCGCGAGCGACAGGTCATCGCCGGTGAGCTGCGAGTCGAGGTCGCCACCGGAGCCGATGCCGAGGATGAACCGGCCCCCGGAGATGTCGTCGAGCGCGAGGATCTCGCGCATGAACTGCACGGGATGGTGGTTGTTGGGCGACGACACGAACGTGCCGAGGCGCGCCGTGCTCGTGACCGCCGCGGCCGCCGCGAGGGTGGGCATCGCCGCGAACCACGGCGACTCGGGCAGCCCACCCCAGGTCATGTGGTCGAACGTCCACAGGTGGTCGAAGCCCATCGTGTCGGCCTCGCGCCACATCGGCTCGGCCACCGACCACGCGTGCTCCGGCAGGATCGCCAGTCCGAATCGCATGCTCCGACCGTAGCCTGATGCGGTGACAGGGAAAGCGACCGAGAAGCCCATCGCCGAGCCCATCGCCAGGCCCATCGCCAGGCCCATCGCCAGGCCGCGCTTGGACCCCCGGTCTCGCTGGGACGCCGAGGCAGTCCTCGCCGCCTCGAACGAGTGGTCGTGGGTGCCCGAGGGCGCTCCGCACGTCCGAACCGACGAACTGCTCGTCGTCGCCTACCCCGAGCACTTCCTCACGCCCACGGTGGCGCGGGTCTTCGGCTCGGACCGGGATCCTGTCGAGCTCGTCGACGAGGTGCTCGACATCGCACGCGGCTTCGGCCGAGACCGGCTCTGGTGGCACCTGGCCGACACGACCCGCCCGGCCGGGCTCGAGGCTGAGGTCCTGCACCGCGGCGGCGAGGTCGTCGAGCGGATGGACGTGCTCGCGTTCGTCCTCACGGGCGCCTCACTCCCGGACCTCGGCGTCCCCGCAACGGTGACGGTCCGCCGCGTCACCGACGCCGAGACGACGCGCGACGCCCTGGTCGTGAGTCAGGCGGCGTTCGGCGGGCCGGAACCGACGGAGGAGATGGTCCAGGAGAGCCTCGCCGAGATCCGCACCGGCCTGGACGACGCCAGCACCGGCCGGGTCGTCGCCTACCTCGACGGCCGGGCTGCGAGCACCGGCGGCTGGGCGATGGCCGGCGACGTATGCCGCCTGTGGGGGGCCGGCACTCACCCTGACCTCCGCGGGCGAGGCGCCTACCGTGCAGTGCTCGCCGCCCGGCTCGAGCTCGCCGCGCAGGTCGGTGCCACGATGGCCCTGACCCACGGGCGCGTGGAGACGTCGTCGCCGATCCTGAGGCGGGTCGGGTTCAGGCGCTTCGGCGAGCAGCGCCAGCTCGTCATCGGCCTGTGAGCGGCGCCGGTCGGCCCGCGTCCAGGATCTCGCTGGAGTGGGACGAACGCGGCGGCGTCACCGTCCACATGGACGGCTCGCCCCAGTCGCACGTCCAGCCCGACGAGCCGACGCTGCTTGTCTTCGAGTACGTCCAGCACCTGGCTCTCGTGATCGACGCCCTGCCACCCGGGCCGCTCGCGGTGACCCATGTCGGCGGGGCCGGCCTCACGCTGCCGCGCTATCTCGAGGCAACGCGCCCCGGCTCCCCCCAGATCGTCCTCGAACCAGACGCCGACCTGACCGCCTTGGTACGCAAGGAGATTCCGCTCCCCCGCCGCCACCGCATCCGGGTCCGGCCTGTCGACGGGCTGTCGGGAATTCATGCCCTCGGCACCGCATCTGCCGATGTCGTCATCACCGACGCGTATGCCGCAGGGCGCGTCCCAGCGGAGCTGACCTCAGCGGCATACCTCCTCCAGGTGGCGCGCGTGGTGCGCCCGACCGGGGTGGCCCTGTGGAACCTCGCGGACGAGCCTGGACTGCGTTGGGCGGCAAGGGTGCTCGCGACGATTCAGACTGCGCTCCCCCACGTCGCACTGATCGCCACGCACGAGGTGCTCAAGGGCAAGCGATTCGGCAACGCCGTCGTCGTGGCGAGCCACTCCCCCCTGCCGGAAGAACGGCTGCGGCGGGACGTCGCGCGCGCCAACCTGCCCACCGGCATTCGCCTCGGTGACGCCCTCGACCGGCTCGTCGCCGGCTCAAGACCGTTCGGCGACGAAGGTCAGGCAAGCCCGCCCCCGCCCGACGCCCGCGGCTGGCGCGCGATCTGAGCTGCGCTTCCCGACGACGGCGGCCGTCAGGCGCCGAAGACCGCAGGCAGCGTGAACTCGTGAGCCGACTTCAGCTCGGACACGGACACCGAGAACTGGCCCGGGATCTCGAGGTCGCGCCCGCCCGTGACGCCGATGCGCACGTGCGGGACGTCGCCGAGCAGAGCCTCGAACTCGGCCGCGTGGCCCGGCCGCACTGCGACCATGGCGCGGGCGCTCGACTCGGAGAAGAGAGCGGTGAATGGATCGAGCGGCGCACCCGTGTCCGTGACGCCCACCCGGTCCAGGCCGTCGACGATCACGCCGACGCCATGGCGCATCGTGGCCTCAGCGAGCGCGATGGCCAGGCCGCCGTCGGACAGGTCGTGCGCGCACTCGACGAGACCGGCCGCGGCCGCCGCGACGAGCGCGGAGCCGAGCGCCTTCTCGGCGGCGAGGTCGACCCGCGGCGGCAGGCCGCCGAGGTGTTTGTGGATGACGTGCGCCCACTCGGACCCGTCGAGCTCGTCGCGGGTCGTGCCGAGCAGGTAGACGTGCGCGTCGTCGCTGCGGAAGCCGGAGCCCGAGCGCTTGGACACGTCCTCCATGACACCGAGGACCCCGATCACGGGAGTCGGGTGGATCGCCACGTCACCGGTCTGGTTGTAGAACGACACGTTGCCGCCCGTGACCGGGATCCCGAGGAAACGGCAGCCCTCCGCGATGCCACGAATGGCCTCGCGGAACTGCCACATCACGCCCGGGTCCTCCGGCGACCCGAAGTTGAGGCAGTCGGTGACGGCGAGCGGGGCGGCACCGGCGGTGGCGACGTTGCGGTACGCCTCGGCGAGCGCCAGCTGCGCGCCGGCATACGGGTCGAGCTTGGCGAACCGTCCGTTGCAGTCGGTCGCGACGGCGACCCCACGGCCGGTCTCCTCGTCGACACGGACCACGCCCGCGTCGTCGGGCTGCGCGAGCGCGGTGTTGCCGAGCACGTAGCGGTCGTACTGGTCGGTGACCCACGACTTGTCGCAGAGGTTCGGTGAGCCGATCAGCGTGAGCAGCTGCTGGCGGACCTCGTCGCCGCTCTTGGGGCGCGGGAGCGTGGAGGAGCTGTCGGCGTTCAGCTCGTCGAGGTATGCCGGCCTGCTGAGCGGGCGGTTGTACGTAGGCCCCTCGTGCGCGACCGAGCGCGGCGGGACGTCGACGATGACCTCGCCGTGCCAGGTGATGACGAGGTTGTCACCGTCGGTGACCTCGCCGATGACGGTGGCCTCGACGTCCCAGCGGCGCGTGATCGCCATGAACTCGTCGACCTTGTCAGGCTCGACGACGGCCATCATCCGCTCCTGAGACTCCGACATGAGGATCTCGTGCGGCTCGAGGCTGGCATCCCGCAGCGGGACGAGGTCGAGCTCCACCCGCATGCCGCCGTCCCCGTTGGACGCGAGCTCGCTGGTGGCGCAGGAGAGCCCGGCGCCGCCAAGGTCCTGGATGCCGGCGACGACGCCAGCGGCATACAGGTCGAGACAGCACTCGATGAGCACCTTCTCGGCGAACGGGTCCCCGACCTGCACCGCGGGACGCTTGGCCGGGCCACCGGCCTCGAACGTCTCCGACGCGAGGACCGAGACGCCGCCGATGCCGTCGCCGCCGGTCTTGGCGCCGAACAGGATGACTTTGTTGCCGACACCCGTCGCCTTCGCCAGGTGGATGTCCTCGACGCGCATGGCGCCGACACAGAGGGCGTTCACGAGCGGGTTGCCCTGGTAGCAGTCGTCAAAGACGACCTCCCCGCCGATGTTCGGCAGGCCGAGGCAGTTGCCGTAGCCACCGACGCCGGCGACCACGCCGGGGAGCACGCGCTGGGTGTCGGGGTGGTGCAGGTTGCCGAACCGGAGCGGGTCCATCACCGCGATCGGTCGCGCGCCCATCGACATGATGTCGCGAACGATGCCGCCGACGCCGGTCGCGGCGCCCTGGTACGGCTCGACGTAGGACGGGTGGTTGTGCGACTCCACCTTGAAGGTGACCGCCCAGCCGTCGCCGATGTCGACGACGCCCGCGTTCTCGCCGATCCCGACGAGGAGCTTCTTGCGCATCTCGTCGGTGGTGTTCTCACCCCAGAGCTTGAAGTGGATCTTGCTCGACTTGTACGAGCAGTGCTCCGACCACATGACGGAGTACATCGCCAGCTCGGCGATGGTCGGACGGCGGCCGATGATCTCGCGGATGTTGGCGTACTCGTCGGACTTGAGCCCGAGCTCGGCCCAGGGCTGCTCGACCTCCGGGGAGTGGGCCGCGTGCGCGACGGTGTCGAGCTCGGCCTGCTGTGCGGTGTCGGTCATGCGTTGGCTGCGCTCTCCAAGGTGTGCTTGATCAGCGAGGTGAAGAAGGCCCGCCCGTCGAGGCTCGGGCCATAGCCCTCCTCGACCGCGTGCTCGGGGTGCGGCATGAGGCCGACGATGTTGCCTCGCTCGTTGGTGATGCCTGCAATGTGGCGGTATGAGCCGTTGGGGTTGCGTCCCTGCTCGTCGGGCACGTAGCGGAACACGACGCGGCCCTCGCCCTCGAGCGCGTCGAGCGTCTTCTCGTCGGCGACGAAGCCACCCTCGCCGTTCTTGAGGACGATGGTGATCTCCTGGCCGACCTCGAAGTCTCCGGTCCAGGCCGTCGAAGCGTTCTCGACCACGAGGCGCTGGTCGACGCAGTTGAACTTGCGGTGGTCGTTGCGGATCAGCGCGCCGGGCAGCAGGTGGCTCTCGGTGAGCACCTGGAAGCCGTTGCAGATGCCGAGCACGGGGAGGCCGCCCTGGGCGGCCGGGACGAGGACATCCATGACCGGGGCGAAGCGGGCGATGGCGCCACAGCGCAGGTAGTCGCCGTAGGAGAACCCGCCCGGCAGGATCACAGCGTCGACGCCCTTGAGGTCGTCGTCACCGTGCCAGAGCGAGACGGCCTCGCCGCCGCACTCGCGCACCGCGCGGGCCGCGTCGCGGTCGTCCAGCGAGCCCGGGAAGGTGACGACGCCGACCTTCACTGGCCGTCGGCCTTGCTCGCGGCTGCGGCCCGCGGCCGTCGCACGGCCGCCTTCTTCGCCGGCTCGTCGAGAGAGCGGACGGAGACGACGTCCTCGATGACGGGGTTGGACAGGAGCTTCTCGGCGGCCTCGCGAGCTGCGGCGAGGTGCTCGTCGGTGACGTCACCGTCGACCGTGAGGACGAAGCGCTTGCCCTGTCGCACGTCGGTGAAGCCGTCGAACCCGAGCCGAGGGAGTGCGCCTCCGACGGCCTGTCCCTGGGGGTCGAGGATCTCGGGCTTGAGCATGACGTCTACGACGATGCTTCCCATGCGTTGTTGCTCTCCCTGTGGTGTATGCCGTGGGGCGGGCCCATGCGGGACCGGTGGAAGTCTATCCGCCGCTGAGCACGCTCCCGACCACGTCTCAGCGGGCGATGCGGGCATGCAGGTGCATGTCGTGCCAGCCGTCGGGGTGCAGCAGAGCCTCGCGCAGCGTGCCCTCGGCATCGAACCCGGCCTTGGTCGCGACCCGGCACGACGGCTCGTTGTCGACCGAGTGGACCAGCTCGAGCCGGTGCAGGCCCTGCCCGAACAGCCAGTCCGCCATCGCGGTGAGCGCGAGGCCGGCGATGCCTCGGCCGCGAGCTGCTGGCATGACCCAGTAGCCGACCTCGGCGACGCCGTCGGCGAGGTGCAGTGCTGGCAGCCCGACCCGGCCGAGGACGACGTCTGAGCCGTCGACGACCGCCCACTCCGCTCCGGTCTCGCGCTCCCAGCGCGTCCACGCACGGCCCTTGACCCAGTCCAGGGCTTCCTCCGGATCGAGCGACCGGCGGTGCCACCGCTGGATCGCCGGGTCGGCATACGCCTCGACCAGCGCTCCGGCATCCTCCTCGCGGAACGGGCGCAGCGTCAGCGCGTCCCCCGCGGGGAGGCGTGGCTGAGGCTGCGAGCTGAGAGAGCCGCGCTCCGCGGCCGTGGGTAGGGCTGACATGCGCTCACCCTGGCAGGCGACACCGACACCCACCGACCCCGACCGAAACCGACCGACACCGACCGACATCGACCGACATCGACCGGCCCGACCGGCACCGACCGCGGCACCCACGCCCGCGCGAGCGCGCGGTTCCGGTCTGACGCGATCGGCCGGTTGTCCACAGATCCACCGTCGCGCCGGGCGAGTGTCGGCGGCTTGACCTAGGATCGAACGCATGTGCTACTCCTCACCTTTGTATGGGTGTGGATGAGCGCGTTTGATGGCGTATGTCGTTGAGTCGCAGGGGTGTGCGCGTGGTGGGGTGTCGA
>NZ_JBSGGK010000024.1:0-71132 GCF_053603855.1 Monashia sp. NPDC004114
TGCGGGTGACCCCCTGCGGGGCTCCGACCGCCCGGGCGACCAGCTCCAGCAACGCGTCCGCGCGCCGGGTCGCCGGCAGCCGCGGATCCGCCGGCACCCCCGCACACACGTGACACCCACGCTCGAGGGTTCTCACACCGGCCGACCCACCGACGCACGGTGCGCGCGCCTCATCGCACGCGACTCCTTCCGGGTGCTCAGCACAGGTCCGCCCGTGACGCGCGGATGCCCCACCGAGAGCGCTGTGCGAGCCGAAAGGATCAGGTTGCCCACCCGCCGCGCCATCCGCGGGGGCGGAGCCGCCGCGCTCACCTCGCGGCTCGATGAGGTGCCCGCAGACCGGGTGCCGATACGGCACCACATGCGCATCCCAGTCCAGGTCCGGCCGCGGCCGTGCCAGCGGGTCGATCGCCGCGTCCAGCACCGCTGCCCCCTCCGGGTCCAGCCGCAGCCGGTACTCCACCAGCCCCGCGGACCGGCCCACCCGCGACAACGCCCGCCCGGCCCGCAACCGGGCCTCCTCACCCTCGACCTGCTCGGGCGGGCGCAGCGAGACCCGCGCCTGGCGCACCAGCCTGCGAACCTCCCGCACCCCCAACGCCTCGAGCTGCTCGACCATCGCACCCACCACCGAGTCCAGGTGCGCTCGGTCGGCGACCCCGGCCACCTCGTCGTGGAACCGCACGACCACCGCCGCCTGGGCCACCGTCGCCGCCCCCGAACGCACCTTGCCCGCCAGGTCCCGCCACCGCGGCTCGCCCATGATCGCCCCGACGGCGGTCAGCTCGGCCGCCCCGGCCCCCTCCAACACCGGCGCGTGCGCCGCCACCCAGTCATTGCGCGACAGCCCCTCCCGCGCTCCCAGACTCCGCGAGGTCACCTCACCGGCCAGCACCGCGCACAGGCTGTGGGCCAGCTCCCGCACCGCCTGAGCCTGCCCGATCGCATCACCGATCCCCGTCTCGGGCATGCACCACGTCGGGAACGAGCGGGTCAGCAGCCGCAGCTCGGCCGCGATCCGCGCCAACCGCGCCGCCAACCCCGGCAACCCCCGAAGCGCGTCCAGCTCGGCCGCCGGACCCGGCTCCGACGAGGCCAGCGCCGCCAGCACCGCCACCGGATCCAGCACCGCATCCAGCGCCGCATCGGGACCAGCGTCCACACCGGCCTCCACACCGGTCACCGGCTCACGGGTCGTCGTCGTCATGAGTCGAACATACGTTCGACCACCGACAGTCCAACCCCGCCATCCACAGGGCCGCACGGCGACCGGTCAGCCAAGGGCAACACCTAGAGCCGATCCTGGAAGGCCGCGAATCACCGCGCGCGTCCGAATCACCGCGCGTCCGAATCACCGCGCGTCCGAATCACCGCGCGTCCGAATCACCGCGCGTCCGAATCACGTCCGAATCACCACCGAGTTACCACCGGAACACCGCGAGCGGCGACTCACCGGTCGGGGTCATCCCATGTCCAGCGGGTCCACTCGCACGGCGACGACCTCAGACGCCTTGCGAGCGGACCGAAAGGCCTTGAGCGCCACGAGCGCGTGCGTGAGCGCCGTGGTGTCCCCCACTGGCACCCTCACCAGCACCTGATGGTCAGCCGGTGACCGCTCCCCAGCCGCTCCAGCCGCTCCCACCGCTCCCGCAGCTCCCACCGCTGCTCCGCCCGCTGCCGAGCTTCTCGAACCCACCGACGTAACCGGTCCGCGCTCCCCACCGGCCGACCTGGCTCCGCCGAAGCCCGGCGAGAACGGGAGAGGACCGAGCACCTGTGCCGCCGCGGGCAGGTCCACCTGGGTCAACGCCTCTTCGAGGGCCCGCCGGCTACCGGTCAGCTGGGCGATACGCACGGCCGGAGGCAGTCCCAGCTCGCGTCGGTCGGCAAGCTCGCGGGCGGCCAGCCACGTGGGGTCCCAGCGCACCAGCGCCTCGACGGCTGGCAGAGCGATCGCCTCCGGAGCGCCGCAGAGGACCACAGCGCGACCCTCACTCGCCAGGGCGGCGGCCGCCATCCACCGCCGAGCCGCTTCGAGCGGTGCGTCGAGGACGGGAAGGTCGAGCATCGCCCAGGCGTCAAGGAGCACGACGGCCGAGTAACCCCCATCGGCCACGGGCTCCGCGCCCGGTGTGGAGATCACGAGCGACGGCGCTGCCCCCACGGTCGCCAGCACCTCGCCCGATCCCGACGTGTGAACGGGCACACCCGGGAAGGCTCGGCCGATCTCCTCGGCGGTCCGCCGTGCTCCGGTGACCGCGGACCGCAGCCGGTGCGAGCCGCAGTGGACGCACTCGAAGCGTCCACCCGCGACCGGCAGGGCGCACCACCGGCAGGTGGGCGCCGCCCCCGACGAACCGAGCGCGACGGGGCCCTGGCAGCGAGCACAGCGCACCGGGGTGCGGCACTGCGCACAGCTGAGTGCGGGCAGGTACCCCCGCCGTGGCACCTGAAGCAGGACCGGCCCGTCGAGGAGGCCGTCCTTGGCGATCCGCCACGCGCGGGAGGGGATGTGTGCGCGTGCGGCGGGACCGTCGCGCTCCTCGTCGGCGCCTTCGCCCGCGATGGTGACTCGCGGCATCGCCTCGCGCAGGGCGGCCGGGGTCGCCTCGACGGGCACCATGAGCCCGGCCTCGACGCCGAGCTGGACTCGCAGGCTGCGGCCGAACCCTCCCGAGAGCAGCGCGGCGCCGGTGGCGGCGGCACGCAGCTGGAGCACGACACCGACCTGGTGATACGGCGCCCTCGGCTCGGCCAGGAGGTCGTCGCCGTCGTCCCACCACGCGACCAGCCCGAGGTCGTGCACCGGCGCGAAGGCCGCGGCCCGCGTGCCGATAACGACACGAACGTGGCCTCGCAGCACCTTCAGCCACGCGGTGTACCTCGCCTGCGGTCCTTGGTCGGCCGTGAGCCGGACATGCCTGCCCTTGCCGACGAGGGCGACGAGAGCGGACTCGAGCCGGTCGACGTCACGATGGTCCGGGACGATGAGCACCGAGCCGCGCCCCGCCGCCAGGGCCGTCGCGGCGGCCGTCGCGAAGGCGGCCGGCCAGTCCTCGTCGGGCCGCCGTCCGGGCAGCGCCTGCCAGGCGGCGGCCGGCGCCTCACCGTCGGCAATGCGGCGCAGCCAGGCAGGCCCGGCCGGGTATGCCGCCCACGGGCCGGGAGCGGGCGCCGTCACCGGCCCGCAGGGTGGCGGCTCGACCGGCAGGTTCCGCTCCGCCGTGGCGTGCCGCTTGGGCACGGCGAGTCGGAGCACGTCGCTCACGGTGCCGGCATACCGCCCGGCGACGGCACGCGACAGCTCCAGCACCTCCGGCGTCAGCACCGGCTCGGGACTGACCACGCGGCGAATGGGCGTCAGCGCTCCGGCGTGCTCGGCACGCTCGCGTCGCTCGACGACGAAGCCGTCGAGATCGCGGCCCGCGAAGCGCACCCGCACCCGAGCGCCGGGGACGGCGTCCGTGGCCAGCTCGTCAGGCACGGCGTACTCGAAGAGCCGGTCGAGATGGGCCAGCGGCGTCTCCACGACAACCGCAGCGACCGGCCGGTCGGCCGGTCGCTGCGAAATGAGGTCGTCGCCCACGGGGGCGAATCTAGTCTCAGCCGGAGACGGCGGCCCTCAGCGCGTCCACACGGTCGGTCCGCTCCCACGTGAAGCCGTTCTCGACGCCGTCGGCCTTGGTGCGGCCGAAGTGGCCGTATGCCGCGGTGGGCCGGTAGATCGGCCGGAGCAGGTCGAGCGCGTCGACGATGGCGGCGGGGCGCAGGTCGAAGACCTTCGTGATGGCGGCCTGGATGGCGTCGGTCGGCACGGTCTCGGTGCCGAACGTCTCGACGTAGAGGCCCACGGGCTGGGCCTTGCCGATGGCGTACGCGACCTGGACCTCGCAGCGACGGGCGAGCCCCGCAGCCACGACGTTCTTGGCGACCCACCGCATGGCGTAGGCACCGGAGCGGTCGACCTTGCTCGGGTCCTTGCCGGAGAAGGCGCCGCCGCCGTGGCGGGCCATGCCACCGTAGGTGTCGACGATGATCTTGCGGCCGGTGAGCCCGGCGTCGCCCATCGGGCCGCCGATCTCGAAGCGGCCGGTGGGGTTGATGAGCGCACGGAAGTCGGAGGTGTCGAGGTCGGTCCCCTCGGCGGCAAGCTCGGCGAGAACGGGCTCGAACACGTGTGCCTTGATGTCCGGCTCGAGCATCCCCTCGAGCGACACGTCAGGGGCGTGCTGTGTCGAGAGCACGACCGTGTCGAGCTTGACCGCCTTGTCGCCCTCATAGGCGATGGTGACCTGGGTCTTGCCGTCGGGGCGCAGGTAGGCCAGCTCCTCGCTCTTGCGCACCTGGGTCAGGCGCTCGGCGAGCCGGTGCGCCAGGAAGATCGGCAGGGGCATGAGCTCGGCGGTGTCGTCGCAGGCGTAGCCGAACATGAGGCCCTGGTCGCCGGCCCCCTGCTTGTCGAGCGGGTCGACGCCGCCGTGGCGGTTCTCGTGCGCCGTGTCAACGCCCTGGGCGATGTCGGGCGACTGGGCGCCGATGGAGATGGAGACGCCACAGGTGCGACCGTCGAAGCCCTTCTGCGAGCCGTCGTAGCCCACCTCGAGGATCGTGTCGCGCACGAGCTTGGGGATCTCGACGTACCCCGTCGTGGACACCTCACCGGCCACGTGGACCAGTCCGGTCGTGACCAACGTCTCGACTGCGACGCGCGCGTGCTTGTCCTCGGTCAGGAGGGCATCGAGGATCGAGTCGCTGATCTGGTCGCAGATCTTGTCCGGGTGGCCCTCGGTGACGGACTCGGACGTGAACAGACGTGCGGTCACTTGCTCTCCCTAGCTCTGTGCGGTGGTTGTGCGCCGCGTCGCGACCACGATGAGCCGTGGTCTGCGTAGGGCGCCGAGTGTAATCCTCAGGTCAGTAGCGGCACGACGGCGTCCCACAGCGCATCGGCCACAACGTCCTTGGTCGTCGGACCGACGGTGGTCACGTCGTCGCTGCCGCGAAGCAGGATGTGCACGGTCGTGTCGTCGCGGCCGAACGTCTTGTCGACGCCGACCTCGTTGACGACCTGGACGTCGCTGCCCTTGCGTTCGAACTTTGCCCGCGCGTGGTCCATGACACTTCCGGCGGCATCGCCGGTCTCGGCGGCGAAGCTCACCACGACCGGCCGCCCGCCGCCGCGCTCGGCGCGCTCGCTGACGAGGGCACGGACGATGTCGGGGTTCTCGACGAGGCGCAACGTCAGCCCGTTGCCCGACCCGTCGCCGGAACCGTCATCCCGGGGCGTGCTTGCTTTCTTGATCTTGCTGTCGCTCACCCGGGCCGGGCGGAAGTCGGCGGGCGCGGCCGCCATGACGACGACGTCGGAGCTGGCGGCCTCGCCGAGCACCGACCCCATCAGCTCGAGGGTGGTCTCGACCGGGAGCACGCGTATGCCGTCGGGCGCGGCAAGCGCGACGTTCGCCGCGACGAGCGTGACCTCGGCACCGCGCGCGGCTGCGGCCCGCGCGATGGCCCAGCCCTGCTTGCCCGAGCTGCGGTTGCCGAGGAACCGCACCGGGTCCAGCGGCTCGCGGGTCCCACCCGCACTGACGACGACCTTGCGGCCGGCCAGGTCGAGGCGACCGACTGGCCGCTCGTCAGCCGGCTGGCCATCGTCCGCCTCCGACGAGCCCTCGAAGTGCCCGCGGGATACGATCGCCAGGCACGCGGCATACAGGTCCTCGGGCTCAGGAAGCCGGCCCGGCCCGGTGTCGGCGCCCGTCAGCCGCCCGGAGGCCGGGTCGATGACATGCGCGCCGCGCGAGCGGAGCGTGGCGACGTTGGCGCGCGTTGCCGGGTGCTCCCACATCTCGGTGTGCATGGCCGGCGCGAACGCCACCGGACAGCGCGCGGTGAGCAGCGTGTTGGTGAGCAGGTCGTCAGCGAGACCGGCGGCAGCCTTGGCGAGCACGTCAGCAGTGGCCGGCGCGACGACCACGAGGTCGGCGTTCTGCCCGATCCGCACGTGCGGGACCTCGTGCACTGATGACCACACGTCGGTGCTCACCGGCTTGCCGGACAGCGCCGACCATGTCGGCGCCCCCACGAACCGCAGGGCAGCCTCGGTCGGCACGACCGTGACGTCGTGGCCGTTCTCGGTGAACAGCCGTAGCAGGGAGCACGCCTTGTAGGCGGCGATCCCGCCGCTCACTCCGAGGACGACCCGCAGCGACTGCATCAGTGGTGGGTGCTCCCTGCTCTTCGGTCCGCGCGTCGGCCCGGCTCAGGCCTCGGTCGGCTCGGAGGTGAGCAGGCCCTCGTTGATCTCGCGCAGCGCGATCGACAACGGCTTCTCGTGGACCTCGGTCTCGACGAGCGGGCCGACGTAGTCGAGCAGGCCCTCCTGCAGCTGCGAGTAGTAGGCGTTGATCTGGCGAGCCCGCTTCGCGGAGTAGATGACGAGCGCGTACTTGGAGTCGGCGGCGGTCAGGAGGTCGTCGATCGGCGGGTTGGTGATGCCGATGGGAGCAGCCTGGGTACCGGACACAGTGATCTCGTTTCGTTTCGGTGAATCGTGGTGAATCGGGGCGAACCTCGTGCTCGATGCGGATGGCGCACCGATAGACGCACAGCAAGGCTCACCGGGTGGCGTGCCCCGATCTCATCAATGATACGAGTTCCTCGCTCGCACGCCGAACATCGTCGTTGACGATGACCTCGTCGAACTCGGGCTTGGCTGCCAGCTCGGCCCGCGCGGTCTCGAGCCGGCGCTCCCGCTCGGCCTCCCCCTCGGTGCCTCTGCCGACGAGACGACGCACCAGCTCGTCCCAGCTCGGCGGGTCGAGGAACACGAAGAGCGCGTCGGGCCAGCTCTCGCGCACCTGGCGCGCTCCCTGCAGGTCGATCTCGAGCAGGGCGTCCCGGCCCTCGCGGATCGCCCGCTCGACGGGCCCGCGCGGCGTGCCGTACTTCGCCGCGCCGTGCACGACGGCGTACTCGAGGAACTGTCCGGCGACCACGAGGCGGTCGAACTCCTGCTCATCGACGAAGTGGTAATGCACCCCGTCGACCTCGCCCGGACGTGGCTTGCGCGTCGTCATCGAGACGGAGAACCACACTCCGGGGAAGTGCGTGCGGACATAGGAGGCGATGGTGCCTTTGCCGACAGCGGTCGGCCCGGCGAGCACTGTGAGACTGCCCGGCCGTGGGCCGTGGTTCTGCGAGGGCGTCCTGGTGCTGGGCTCCGCCGACATCACTGCCGTTCGAAGCGGCGCAACAGGGCCGCGACCTGGTTGGCCCCGAGGCCGCGCACGCGGCGGGACTCGGCGATGCCCACCTCGGCCATGATCGCCTTGGCCCGAACCCGGCCGACGCCCGGCATCGACTCGAGCAGCTCGGTCACCTTCATCTTGCCGATGACCGGGTCGATCTTGCCGTCCTCGAGGACCTCGGCGAGCGAGCCGCTGGAGTACTTGAGGCGGTTCTTGACCGCCGCCCGCTCCCGACGAGCGGCCGCAGCCTTCTCAAGAGCTGCTGCCCGTTGCTCAGGGGTGAGCGGTGGAAGCGCCACGGTCTTCGGTCTCCTCGCTGCCTGCGGGAACGACTGCGCCCCCGCCCGATCCAGATGTTGTCTCCGCCGAACCTAGCGAGCCGCACGTCCGTGCCGCAACGCGGGGGCGCGATCCCCACGGCCGCGGTCGGCGCCGTGCATCGTCGCGGCGGCACCGCCTCACTTGGAGAGGTCGATCCCGCAGGTCTCCTTCGCGTGGGTCTCGATCTTCTTCGCGGCGCTCTCGAAGCCCTGCATCTGCTGCGTGAGCGCCGTGAGGTCCGGCTTGTCCACCGTGAACTTCTCGAACAGTGACTCGAGCGAGATCCACTCCGACCTCACCTCGTCGGGCGCCGTGGCCTCGATCTGCTTGACGGTCACGACGAAACGGGTCGCGGCCTCCTTGTTCTGCAGGGACGCACCTGCCGACGCCCACTCGGACTCAGCCGACGTGAGCGCGTCGCAGTATGCCCCGCCCGACGATGAGCAGGCAGAGATCGACAATATCGCCGCCACGAGGATCAGCGTCCCCGTGCGCACGGTCGTCGCTCGCACGACCCCACCGTATGCCGTGCGCGCTGGTGCGTCTTGCGAGTGGCACAAGTGGGTGCCGTGGGTCACGCCAGGAGCGACTCGGCGACGCGCCGGGTCTGCGCAGCCAGGCGTCCCGGCTCGGGGCCTGCGGAGAGGATCTCGCGGCTCGACGCGGCGAGCACCTGACCCCGCGCCCGACCGAACGTCGCGGCGATCGTGTCCACCGTGCCGCCCTGCGCCCCGATGCCCGGGGCCAGGACGGGCGTCGCGGCGGACACGAGGTCGAGCCCGAGGTCGGAGACCGCGGTGCCGACGGTCGCGCCGATGACGAGGCCGACGCTGCCGAGCTCGCCACGGGCGCGAGCCGGGGCGTTGTCGGCCGACGCGCCGTCCACCATCGAAGCCGCCACGTAACGCCCATCTCGGACCGCATGCTGGACGGTCGCGCCCTCCGGGTTCGAGGTGAGAGCGAGGACGAAGACACCGCGGCCGGTCTGCTCGGCAAGGTCGATGGCGGGCCGCAGCGACTCGTAGCCGAGGTAGGGGCTCACGGTGAGCGCGTCCGGTGGCGCGACAGCGTCCTTGCCGAGATAGGCCTCTGCGTATGCCGTCATCGTCGACCCGATGTCACCGCGCTTGGCGTCGAGGATCGTCAGCGTCTCGGCCTCGCGGAGCTCGGTGATGACGCGTTCGAGCACGGCGAGCCCGCGGCTGCCGAACACCTCGAAGAACGCCGACTGCGGCTTGACCGCGGCCACGCGGCCGGCGAAGGCCTCGACGCACGTGAGCGCGAAGCGCTCCAACCCGGCGACGTCGTAGGTCAGCCCCCACGACTCGACGAGTGACCGGTGGGGGTCGATGCCGGCACAGAGCGGGCCGTTGAGGCGCATCGCGGCCTGGAGGCGGGCCCCGAAGCTCGTGGTCATCGTTCGGACTCCAGTTCTGGTTGGGACAGGCTCGTGGCCTGGCGTCGGACTCAGTCTCGGTGGGCGATGCCGACCGCGTCTGCGAAGCGGTCGTACCCCTTGGCGTCGAGCAGCTCGCACAGCTCACGGAGCACCCGCACCGGGGCCGACGGGTCGTTGAAGACGGCCGTGCCGACCTGGATGGCGCTGGCACCGGCGGCGACGAGCTCGAGTGCGTCGCGGCCGGTCCGGACGCCGCCGACGCCGATGATCGGCACCGTCGCCATGCGGCCCTCGATCATCGCTCTACGGACCTGCCAGATGGCGCGCACCGCGACCGGCCGGATGGCCGGCCCGGACAGACCGCCCGTGACGCCGCCGAGCTGCGGTCGCATGGTGTCGGTGTCGATCACGAGGCCGAGCAGGGTGTTGATCATGGTGAGCCCATCGGCGCCTGCGTCGACGCAAGCCGACGCGATCGCCGTGATATCCGTGACGTCCGGGCTCAGCTTGGCGAAGACCGGGATCTCCGGCGGCAGCTGCTCACGCACCAGGCCGATCACCTTGGCCGAGGCCCCCGGGTCGCACGCGAACACCAGGCCGCGGTTCGCGACGTTGGGGCACGAGATGTTGACCTCGACTCCGACGACGGCGCCGAAGTGCCGGCTCGCCCGGAGGGTCGCGGCCACGTGGGCGTACTCCGTGCTCGAGCTACCGGCGATGGACGGCAGGACCCGAGCGCCGACGGACGCGAGCCAGGCGAGGTCCTCGTCGACGAACGCCTCGATGCCCGGCCCCTGGAGCCCGATGGAGTTGAGCATCCCCGAGGGCGTCTCGGCCATCCGCGGGGTGCCCCGGCCCGAGCGCGGCTCGGCCATGACCGACTTGGTGACGAACGCTCCGAGGTCGGCGACGTCGAAGAAGCGGTGCAGCTCCTTGCCGTTGGCCGCACACCCCGATGCGGTCATGAGCGGGTTGGGCAGACGCTGTCCGGCCAGGTCCACAGCGAGGTCGACCATCAGTGACCCCCCACCTTGGGTGCGCCGACCGCGTCGTCGGGCACTCGGGCGTGGTTGCCGTCGAAGGCGTCCCAGCGCACCCGATCCCCCCTGAACACCGGCCCTTCGACGCACGAACGGACCATCCTCGTCAGCCCGTCCGTGCCGACGACCGGCATGACGCACGTCATGCACACGCCGACACCACACGCCATGGACTCCTCGACCGCGACCTGGGCGACCGCCCCGTGGTCGCGGGCCACCTCGGTGATGGCGCGCAGCATGCCCATCGGCCCGCAGCCGTAGACGACCGCTGCACCAGTGCGCTCGATGATGCCGGGCAGCACGTCGCTCACCCAGCCACGCTGTCCGGCGGACCCGTCGTCGGTGGTCACGGTCACGCCGTCACCGCTGCGTCGTGCCTCGACGACGCCGAAGAGGCGGTCCTCGCTTGCGGCGCCGAGCACCATCTCGACATGACAGCCGCGTTCGCGCAGGTCTGACGCGAGCCAGAAGAGCGGGGCGCTGCCGTAGCCGCCGCCGACGAGGACACACGGGACGGGCTCGGTCGGCAGGGGGAACTGCTTGCCCAGCGGGCCGACGACATCGATGGTGTCGTGCGGCTCGCGCTCGACGATCCACCGGGTGCCGACGCCGACGGCGGAGACCACGATCTCGACCGTGCCGCCGTAGGTCCCGCTGGGAGTGGCCCGGTGGATCGAGAACGACCTCCGCAGCAGGGTCGCCGACGACTCGCCGCCGACGGCGAGCGCCACGAACTGACCGGGACGCGCCAGCTCGGCGACGCCGGGCGCGACGAGAGTGAGGTGCTGGTAGGCCCCGACGCGCCGGGTGGCGATCACCTCGGCAACCTCCTGCACCACCTTGGCCCGCAGGCCGGTCCCACCCGCGATCGAGCCCGTCACGCGTCCGCCCCCGTGCCGACGAGGGCCCGGCGACCGTAGAGGTCGAGGTCACGGGCGTGGTCCTGGAGCGACTTCACGCGGATCTCCTCGGTCAGCTGCGCCTCGATGCCGAGCACTGCTGCGGCCAAGGTCGCGATCGTCGTGACGATGGGCTTGTCGGCGCTGGTCGTCGCCGCCCGGATCGCGTAGCCGTCGGCACGGGCATCCTGCCCTGACGGGGTGTTGACGACCATCTGCACGGTGCCGTCGAGGATGAGGTCGACGATCGAGCGCTCGCCATGGTCGCCGTCGCCGCGCTCGGTGATCTTGCGGACGAGGGTCGCCTCGATGCCGTTGCGCTTGAGGACCGCAGCGGTGCCGCTCGTCGCAAGGATCGTGAAGCCGAGGTCGACGAGCCGCTTGACCGGGAAGAGCATGGCCCGCTTGTCGCGGTTCGCGACAGACACGAAGATCGCGCCGGAGCGCGGCAGGGCCGAGCCGCTGCCCTGCTGGGCCTTGGAGAACGCCGAACCGAAGTCGACGTCGATGCCCATGACCTCGCCCGTCGAGCGCATCTCCGGGCCGAGCAGCGAGTCGACGGCCACACCCTCCTTGGTGCGGAACCGCTTGAACGGCAGCACCGCCTCCTTGCACGACACGGGCGCGTGTGCGGGCATCGCCCCGCCGTCGCCGACCGCCGGCAGCAGGCCCTCCTCGCGCAGCTCCTTGATGCGCGCTCCCAGCATGACCCGCGCGGCCGCGCTGGCCAGGGGCACGCCCGTGGCCTTGGCGACGAACGGCACGGTGCGCGACGCCCTCGGGTTGGCCTCGATGACATAAAGGATGTCCTGTGCCAGCGCGAACTGGACGTTCATCAGGCCCCGGACGCCGATGCCCTCGGCCAGCTTGCGGGTGGCCTCGCGGACCCGCCCGAGCTCACCGTCCCCGAGCGTGGCCGGCGGCAGGGTGCACGAGCTGTCACCCGAATGGATGCCGGCCTCCTCGACGTGCTCCATGATGCCGCCGAGGTACATCTCCTCGCCGTCGAACAGCGCGTCGACGTCGATCTCGATGGCGTCGTCGAGGAACCGGTCGATGAGGATCGGGTGGTCCGGAGAGGCCTCGGTGGCCTTCTCGACGTACGTCACGAGCGAGTCGTCGTCGTAGACGATCACCATGCCGCGCCCACCGAGGACGTAGGACGGGCGGACCAGGACCGGATACCCGATCTCGCGTGCCACCGCAAGGGCTTCGTCGGGGCCGTATGCCGTTCCGTGCTTGGGTGCCACGAGCCCGGCGCGCGCGAGGACCTGTCCGAAGGCCCCGCGGTCCTCGGCGAGGTGGATCGCCTCGGGCGACGTGCCGACGATCGGGACGCCTTCCGCGGCGAGGGCCCTGGCCAGACCCAGCGGCGTCTGCCCGCCGAGCTGGACGATCACTCCCGCGATCGGCCCGGCCTGCGACTCGGCGTGGATGACCTCGAGGACGTCCTCCAGGGTCAGCGGCTCGAAGTAGAGGCGGCTGCTGGTGTCGTAGTCGGTCGACACGGTCTCCGGGTTGCAGTTGACCATGACGGTGTCGAAACCCTTGTCCCGCAGGGAGAACGACGCGTGCACGCAGGAGTAGTCGAACTCGACTCCCTGGCCGATCCGGTTCGGTCCGGAGCCCAGGATGATGACCGCCGGCCGTTCGCGCGGCTCGACCTCGGTCTCCTCGTCGTAGGACGAGTAGTGATAGGGCGTGCGAGCGGCGAACTCGGCCGCACACGTGTCGACCGTCTTGTAGACCGGGCGCACGCCGAGGGCGTGGCGTACCCCGCGGACCACGGCCTCCGGCATACGGCGGATGCCCGCGACCTGTGCGTCACTGAAGCCGTGCCGCTTGACCAGGCGGAGCAGGTCGGGCGTCAGCTCCGGGGCATCCGCGAGCATGGCGGCAACGTCGTTGACGAGCGCGATCTGGTCGAGGAACCACGGGTCGATGCCGGTCGCGGCATGGACCTCCTCGACGGAGCACCCACCCCGAAGGGCCTGCTGCACCAGCACGATGCGCCCATCGGTCGGGACCCGAGCCTCCTCGAGGGCCCGCTCCGCGGCAGCCTTGCCGATCTCGCCATCCCAGTGGAACGTCGCGCCCTTCTTCTCCAGTGAGCGCAGCGCCTTCTGGAGGGCCTCGGTGAAGTTCCGCCCGATAGACATCGCCTCGCCGACCGACTTCATGGTCGTCGTCAGGGTGGGGTCGGCTGCCGGGAACTTCTCGAACGCGAAGCGCGGCACCTTGACGACGACGTAGTCGAGCGTCGGCTCGAAGCTCGCCGGCGTCTCCCGGGTGATGTCGTTGGGCACCTCGTCCAGCGTGTAGCCGATCGCCATCTTCGCCGCGATCTTGGCGATCGGGAACCCCGTCGCCTTCGACGCGAGAGCGCTGGACCGGGACACGCGGGGGTTCATCTCGATGACGATGACCCTGCCGTCGCGCGGGTTGACCGCGAACTGGATGTTGCAGCCACCCGTGTCGACGCCCACCTCGCGGATGACCGCGATGCCGATGTCCCGCAGCCGCTGGTACTCGCGGTCGGTCAGTGTCAGCGCCGGCGCCACGGTGATCGAGTCGCCGGTGTGCACGCCCATCGGGTCGAGGTTCTCGATCGAGCAGACCACCACGACGTTGTCGGCGTGGTCGCGCATGACCTCGAGCTCGTACTCCTTCCAGCCGAGGATGGACTCCTCGAGCAGGACCTCCGTGGTCGGGCTGTACTGCAGGCCCTGCCCGGCGATGCGACGCAGGTCCGCCTCGTCGTAGGCGAACCCGGAGCCCAGGCCGCCCATCGTGAACGACGGGCGGACGACGACGGGATAGCTCAGCTCCCCGGCGGCGGCCAGGCACTCGTCCATCGTGTGGCAGATGATGCTGCGGGCCGACTCTGCACCGCAGCGCTCGACGACGCCCTTGAAGGCCTCGCGGTCCTCACCGAGCTGGATCGCCTCGACGTTGGCGCCGATGAGCGGGCACCCGTACTTCTCGAGGACGCCGTTCTCGTGCAGGGCGATCGCGCAGTTCAGGGCAGTCTGGCCACCCAGCGTGGCGAGCACCGCGTCGGGCCGCTCCTTGGCGATGATCGCCTCGACGACCTCCGGCGTGATCGGCTCGACGTACGTCGCGTCGGCGAACTCCGGGTCCGTCATGATCGTGGCCGGGTTGCTGTTGACGAGGACGACCCGGATGCCCTCCTCGCGCAGCACCCGGCACGCCTGGGTGCCGGAGTAGTCGAACTCGCACGCCTGGCCGATGACGATCGGCCCGGAGCCGATGACCAGGACGCTCTTGATGTCGTCACGCTGAGGCATTATTTGCTCGCTCCGCTCGCGTTGGTCATGAGTTCCACGAAGCGGTCGAAGAGGTACGCGGCGTCGTGGGGTCCCGCGGCCGCCTCTGGGTGGTACTGCACCGAGTAGGCCGGCACGTCGAGGCACTCGAGACCCTCGACGACGTCGTCGTTGAGGCACACGTGCGACACGCGTGCCCGACCGTATGCCGTGTCGCTGTCGCGGTCGAGCGGGGCGTCCACGGCGAAGCCGTGGTTGTGCGCAGTGACCTCGACCTTCCTCGTGGACCGGTCCATGACCGGCTGGTTGATGCCCCGGTGGCCGTACTTCAGCTTGTACGTGCCGAACCCGAGAGCCCGCCCGAGCAGCTGGTTGCCGAAACAGATCCCGAAGAACGGGACGCCGGCGTCGAGCACCTGCCGCAGCAGTGCCACCTCACGCTCAGCCGTCGCCGGGTCGCCCGGCCCGTTGGAGAAGAAGACACCGTCCGGGCCGCCATCACCGACGGCCATGACGTCCTCGAAGGACGCGGTGGCGGGCAGCACATGGACCTCGATGCCGCGCTGCGCCATGAGCTGGGGCGTCATCGCCTTGATCCCGAGGTCGACCGCAGCGACGGTGAAGCGCTTCTCGCCGACGGCAGGGACGGCATACGGCTCGGTCGTCGTCACCTCCTCGGCGAGCGCCGCGCCGGCCATCTGCGGGCTCCGGCGCACCGCGTCGAGCAGGTCCGCCTCCGGCCGCCCTGCGGCGACGCCGCTGAAGATCCCGACCCGCATCGCGCCGCGCTCGCGCAGGTGGCGGGTCAGCGCCCGGGTGTCGACCTCACAGATCCCGACCACCCTCTGGTCGCGCAGCTCGTCCTCGAGGTCACGCGTCGCGCGCCAGCTGGACGACCTGAGGGCCGGGTCGCGCACGACGTAGCCCGCGACCCAGATGCGAGTGCTCTCGTCATCCTCGGTGTTGACGCCGGTGTTGCCCACGTGCGGAGCCGTCATGACGATGACCTGGCGGTGGTAGCTCGGGTCCGTGAGAGTCTCCTGATACCCGGTCATCCCCGTCGAGAACACCGCCTCGCCGACTGTCTCGCCGAGGGCGCCGTAGGAGGCCCCCCGGAAGGTGCGGCCGTCCTCGAGCACGAGGACGGCGGCCTCTCGAAGCCGGCTCGTGCGGTCGTTGCGACCCGGCACGTGGATGGGTGTCTGGGTGGTCACTCGTCAGCCCCCGATGCGTTGGCGTTCGTCAGTACTCGTTCGGTGTGGGACTCCGGGTCCGCGACGAAGGTCACCCGCCCTCCGAAGACCGTGGTGGCTACGGCGCCGCGGAACGTGCGTCCGTGCCACGGGTTGTTGCGGGACCGGCTGCGGCTCGCGGTCGCGTCGACCGTGACCTCGCGGTCGGGGTCGACCAGCGTGATGTGAGCCGGGCTCCCCGCCTGGAGCGGGCGGCCTTGGTGCGCAAGGCCGCCGATGCCGGCCGGGGCGACGGACATGACTCGCGCCACGTCGGCCCAGTCGAGCAGGCCGGGCCGCACCAGCACCTCGCTGACGACCGAGAGCGCCGTCTCCAGGCCGATCATGCCGAACGCCGCGTCGACGAAGGCGTGCTCCTTGTCGTGCCGCGCGTGTGGTGCGTGGTCGGTGGCGACGGCGTCGATCGTGCCGTCGGCCAGGGCCTCGCGCAGCGCCTCGACGTCCTCCGTCGGGCGCAGCGGCGGGTTGACCTTGTAGACGGGGTCGTAGCCGGAGAGCAGGTCGGTCGTGAGGGCCAGGTGGTGCGGCGTGACCTCCGCCGTGACGGAGATGCCCTGCGCCTTGGCCCACCGGACCACCTCGACCGTGCCGGCAGTGGACACGTGGGCGATGTGCACGCGAGAGCCGGTGTGGCGAGCCAGCATGACATCGCGGGCGACGATCGACTCCTCCGCGACCCCGGGCCAGCCCGGCAGGCCCAGACGCCCGGAGATCTCCCCCTCGTGGCAGCAGGCGTCAGGCCCGGCGAGCCGCGGCTCCTGCGCATGCTGGGACACGACGCCGCCGAACGGCTTGAGGTACTCCAGGGCCCGGCGCATGATGCGGGCATCGTGGACGCAGTGTCCGTCGTCGGAGAACACCCGCACCTGCGCCCGGGACCGCGCCATGAGGCCGAGCTCGGCGAGCTCGGCGCCCTCGAGACCCTTGGTCACAGCGCCCACGGGCACGACCTCGGTCAGGCCGCAGGCACGTCCGAGGTCGAGCACCCGCTCGGCCGCCTCTGCGGTGTCGGTGACCGGGCTGGTGTTGGCCATGGCGTAGACCGCGGTGTAGCCGCCCGCCGCCGCTGCCGCCGAGCCCGTGGCGATCGTCTCGGCGTCCTCGCGGCCCGGCTCGCGCAGGTGGACGTGGAGGTCGACCAGCCCGGGCAGCGCGACGAGGCCGTCGGCGTCTATGACCTCGGTGTCCCGAGCCGACGCGACCTGGCCGAGCGATCCGACCTCACGGATGACGCCGTCGACGACGAGCAGGTCAGCTGCCTCGGCCCCGAGCAGTCGGGCCCCTCTGATGAGCAGTCGGGTCATCGGGTCGCTCCTTCCGAGGGCGCGGCGTTCGTCGGTACGGCCGGTGGGCCGTCGTCTCCGGCGAGCAGGTGGTAGAGCACGGCCATCCGCACCGCGACGCCGGCCGACACCTGGTCGAGAACGACGGACTGTGGCGAGTCGGCCGCCTCGGGCGCGATCTCCAGCCCGCGGTTCATCGGCCCGGGATGCAGGACGAGCACGTCGGGGTTGCGGGTCACGAGCGTGTCGAGGCGGTCGCGGGTCAGGCCGTAGCCGACGGTGTACTCGCGCGCCGTCGGGAAGAACCCACCGCTCATCCGCTCGCGCTGCACCCGGAGCATCATCACGGCGTCGACGTCGCCATGCTCGCCGCGTCCTTCCAGGACCTCGTCGAGGTCCCAGCTCGTCGCGAAGCCGTCGGCCGCGCTCCAGGCCGCGATGCCGCTGGGCATGAGGGTCGGTGGCGCCACGACGGTCACCTTGGCGCCGAGGGTCTTCAAGGTGATGACGTTGCTGCGGAAGACCCGCGAGTGAGTCAGGTCGCCGACGATGGCCACGTGCCGGCCGTCGAGGTCGCCCATCCGGGTGCGGAGCGTGTAGGCGTCCAGAAGCGCCTGGGTGGGGTGCTCGTGCGTTCCATCACCGGCGTTGATGACGCTGCACCGCACCCACTGCGCGACCTGGTGGCAGGCCCCGCTCGCGTTGTGCCGGATGACCAGGGCGTCGACCGCCATCGCATCGACGGTCATGGCCGTGTCGCGCAGACTCTCGCCCTTGCTCGTCGAGGAGCCCTTGGCCGAGAGGTTGATCGTGTCGGCCGACATCCACTTGCCGGCGATCTCGAAGGACGAGCGAGTGCGCGTCGAGTCCTCGAAGAAGAAGTTGATCACGGTGCGGCCGCGCAGCGTCGGGACCTTCTTGACCTCGCGCCGCTGCAGGTCGTGCATCGAGCCGGCGGTCTCGAGGATGTCCTCGACCTCGCGACGGGTCAGGTCGGCCGACGAGATGAGGTGCTTGGTCATCGGGCCTCTCCCCCGCTGATCCGGACGACGTCGATGCCGTCGATCTCGGCCACCCGGACATGGACGCGCTCGTCGCGGGAGGTCGGGAGGTTCTTGCCGACATGGTCGGCCCGGATCGGCAGCTCACGGTGGCCGCGGTCGACGAGCACTGCGAGGCGCACCGCGCGCGGGCGGCCCAGCTCGGACAGCGCGTCGAGCGCAGCGCGGATGGTCCGGCCGGAGTAGAGCACGTCGTCGACGAGGACGACGACCCGGTCGTCGATGCCGGTCGCCGGGATCCGCGACCGGTGGGCGGCCCGGACCGGCTGCCGGCGCAGGTCGTCACGGTGCAGCGTGATGTCGAGCTCGCCGACGGGGATCGGCGTCCCCTCGACGTCGGCGATGCAGGAGGCGAGGCGGGTCGCGAGCGGGACCCCGCGCGAGGGGATGCCGAGCAGGACCAGGCCTTCGCTGCCCTTGTTGCGCTCGAGGATCTCGTGACCGATGCGCCGCAGCGCCCGGGAGATGTCCCCTTCGCTCATGACGTCGCGTGCGTCGGCAGGGGTGCTGGAGCGGTCGCTCGATGGCTGGGCAGGCACACTCAGGTCAGGGCAGGTCACAGCCGCTGGACCTCCTTCCCCGCCTCACAGGACGGTGGTTAAAGGACGTCGTTCGGCGCCGAGTCTAGCCGCCGGACGCCGCTGCTCCGAATCCGGCCCGCGGTCCGACGATGCGAGCCGCGGGAGAAGCACGAAGCCACCCGCGGGCGGGTGGCTTCGTGCAGTGGGCGCGGCGCGGTGCCGCAAAGCAGGCTCGGACTGCCGTTCAGACGATCGTGGCCTTGACCTCGGCGAGCCGGCCCAGCAGCCCGTTGACAAAGCTCGGCGACTCGTCGGTGGACAGGTCGGTCGCGAGTGCGACCGCCTCGGAGATCGCCACGGCGTCGGGGATCTCGTCGTTGTAGAGGACCTCCCACGCACCCATCCGCAGGATCGCCCGGTCGACCGCAGGCATCCGCTCGATGGTCCAGCCCTGGCTGTAGTCGGTCAGGGCCGTGTTGATGTCAGTCCACTTCGCGACGACACCGCGCACGATCTCCGCGGAGTACGGGTTGTTGCCCACACGGGACTCGGAGTCTGCGAGCCGCTGCTCGAGCAGCGTCTGGGCGTTCATCCCGCGCTGGTCGGCCTCGAAGAGGATGTCGAGGGCTCGCGAGCGAGCCTTGGTGCGTGCAGCCACGTTGGGGGCCGGTCCTGTTCCGTGTGTCTCGTCGCGGTGTCGTCAGTCGTTGACGCGGCCGAGGTATGACCCGTCGCGGGTGTCGACCTTGACCCGGGTGCCGGTCTCGAGGAACAGCGGGACCTGGATCTGCGCACCCGTCTCGAGGGTGGCCGGCTTGGTGCCGCCGGTGGAGCGGTCGCCCTGCAGGCCCGGCTCGGTGTGGGTGATCTCGAGGACCACGGACGCGGGCAGCTCGATGTAGAGGGGCGCGCCGTCATGGGTCGCGACGATGGCGTTCTGGTTCTCGAGCAGGTAGTCGGCCGAGCCGCCCACGGTGGTCTCCGACACGTGGAGCTGGTCGTAGGTGTCGGTGTCCATGAAGACGAAGTCGGAGCCGTCCTTGTAGAGGTACTGCATCGTGCGCTTGTCGACGTTGCTCGTCTCGACCTTGATGCCCGCGTTGAACGTCTTGTCGACGACCTTGCCGGACAGGACGTTCTTGAGCTTGGTGCGCACGAACGCAGGGCCCTTGCCCGGCTTGACGTGCTGGAACTCGACGACGGACCAGAGCTGTCCCTCGAGGTTGAGCACCATGCCGTTCTTCAGGTCGTTGGTCGAAGCCATCGTTGTCAAACCACTTTCGTATGCCGGCCGGCTGGGTCGCGCGCCCACGGGCACGCCGGAGCCCCGGACGTTCTTGACTTGGGAAGTTGCCGCGCAAGTCTAGCCGCGCGGATCCCTGATCGAAGAATCGGCAGGAGGCGGCTCCCTCCGGCGGTGTAGGCTCGTGCCCTTTCGCCGAGCGCACGGCGCGCGAGCGTGGACAGGGTGGTGGGGGGTGGTGACGATGCACGACGGATCCGGCGCACTCGCTGACGAGCAGCGCTACCTCGAGCTTGCTCGGGCCGAGCTGGCACGGATGCGGGAGGCCGCCCTCAGCCTCGATGCATCACGAGCGAGCGACGCCATCTCGGGAGAGGTCCTCTCCCGCGTGCTCGCGAGACGGATCGCATCGCTGCAGGACGACCCGCGCACGACGCTCTTCTTCGGTCGCATCGACGTCGACCCACCGGGAGGCCCGGCGGAGCAGTTCCACATCGGTCGGCGGCACGTCTCCGACGAGTCCGGCGACCCGGTCGTCGTCGACTGGCGGGCCCCCGTGTCCACGGCGTTCTACCGCGCGTCGCAGAGCGACCCGATGGACGTGGTGCTGCGGCGACGGTTCGGCGTCGACCATGGCCGGCTCACAGCCCTGGAGGACGAGCACCTGCGGGACCCGGGCCACGACGGGCGCGGCACCCTGCTCGCCGCCGAGATCGAGCGGCCCCGCACCGGGCCGATGCGCGACATCGTGGCCACCATCCAGCCCGAGCAGGACGAGATCGTGCGCAGCGACGTCGGTGTCACCGTCTGCGTCCAGGGCGCGCCGGGGACCGGAAAGACCGCCGTCGGCCTGCACCGCGCCGCCTGGCTGCTCTACTCCTTCAGGGACCGGCTCGACCGCTCCGGGGTGCTCGTCGTCGGACCCAACAGGGCGTTCCTCGACCACATCGGCGCTGTGCTGCCCTCGCTCGGCGAGGTCCGCGTCCGCCATGCCACGATCGAGTCGCTGCTCCAGCACGGCACGGTGCGCGCGACGGAGACCGCCGAGGTCGCACGCCTCAAAGGTGACGCCCGCATGGCCGGGGTGCTGCACCGCGCCGTCTGGTCGCACCTCCGGCGCCCGACCGAGCCCCTCGTGGTCCCGCGCGGGGCGCGCAAGTGGCGCGTTCCGGCATACGTCGTCGCCGACGTGCTCGACGAGCTTGCCGGGCGGGGCGTCCGCTACTCCGCGGCTCGCGACCTGCTCCCCCAGCGCCTCGCTCATCACGTCCTGCTCGAGATGGAGCGGGATGGGGAGGCGCCGGACGACCGTGTCCAGGACGCTGTGGCGAAGTCACCCGCGGTGAAGCGGTACGTGGCGTCGGTGTGGCCCGCGCTGGATGCCGCCGCCGTGCTGCACGGCCTCTGGTCCGACGCAGACTTTCTGGCGACGGCCGCAGACGGCGCCCTCACCGAGCAGGAGCAGGCCGCGCTGCTCTGGCCCCGGCCGCCACGCACCAAGGGCAGCGCTCGCTGGAGCCGGGCCGACATGGCCCTGCTCGACGAGGTCACCGACCTGCTTCAGCGGGAGCGGAGCCTCGGGCACGTCGTCCTCGACGAGGCGCAGGACCTGTCGCCCATGCAGCTGCGCGCAGTCGGGCGGCGCTGTTCCACGGGGTCGGCGACCGTGCTCGGTGACATCGCCCAGGGCACGACGCCGTGGGCGACGTCGTCCTGGCGCGAGGCGATGACCCATCTCGGCAAGGCCGACCACGATCTCGTCGTGCTCGACCGCGGTTTCCGAGTGCCCGCTGCGGTAATCGAGTACGCAACGCGGCTCCTGCCCGCGATGGCGCCCGGGCTCGGTGCGCCGGTGTCGGTCCGCGACAATCCCGGCCGGCTCGACATCAGAGCAGTCGCCGCTCCCGGCGCTCTGCTCGACGAGGTTGCCGCCCTGGCGGCTGCGGCGGCTAGGCAGCCCGGGTCGGTCGGCGTCATCGCCGCGGACGGCACCATCGAGGCGCTATCCGGAGCTCTCACCGACCGCGGCATCCGGCACGGCCGGCTCGACGACGACCACGGCGACGACGAGGACCGGCAGGTGGAGGTCGTGCCTGCCAGCGTCGCCAAGGGTCTCGAGTTCGACCGCGTCGTCGTCGTGGAGCCGGCCGCCATCGCCGCGGCCGAGCCGGACCAGCGCACGGGACTACGGCGGCTGTACGTCGTGCTCACCCGAGCCGTGTCAGAGCTGACGATCGTCCACGCCGAGCCTCTGCCCGCCGACCTCGCGCCACCGCCAGCTCGGGTCGAGGTGTTGGGGTCACGGTGATCGCTCGCTGCATGCCGCGACACCTCGCCTCGACCCGGGATACCTCGAACGGGGGTCGTCACACCGCGATGGTCAGTGCAGCGGTGTAGCCCGTGGCCGGGTCGCCCGACATGGTGGCGAGCTGGTGGATCCCGCCGTCGTCTCCGAAGACCATGTCGGTCGCGAGGCTGACCCGCGAGAGATTCAGGACGCTCTGCTCGTAGCCCGCCGTCGCGTAGACGGTCTCGCAGGTCGACTGCGGCAGGGCGATCTGGGAGGTCTTGACGATCGGGCCGCTCGTCGTCGCCTCCGCGACGCTCGCGTAGACCTCGAAGTGGATGTGCGGCCAGCGGCCGTCGTAGCAGGCCGGATAGACCGAGGTGAACGTCGCCGTGCCGGTGACGTCGGTGGGCTGCACGCCACGGAGATAGTTCTCGCTCTCCACCCCGCTGGAGTAGAGCGAGTACTGCCCGTCGCGGTTGCAGTGCCACAGGTAGACCGCCGCCCCGGCCATCGCGGTGCTCGACGCGAGGTCCTTGACCGTGAGCCGGACGGTGAGCGGGACGCCTTCCGCGGTCGTGGTCGAGCCGCCGTAGCTCTGACGGATGTCGGAACGGACGATCCCGGAGTCGTCGAGGACGTTCGGACCGTTGGATCCGTCCCCCGGGAAGGGTCCGCCGGTCTCGTCCGGTGCCTCGACGAGTGCCCCACCGGCCGAGGAGGCGCTTGCCGACGCGCCCCCGGCTCCTGACCCGGCAGAGCCCGATGACCCCACCCCGCTGGACGTCGCGACGTCTGTCGGAGTGCCGCAGGCCGCGATCGCTCCAGCCACGCCGAGCCCACCGATCAGGCTGAGGGCTCGGCGGCGGTCGAGGAGCGTCCGCAGGTCGAACCGCAGACCGCGGTCGTGGTCCTCGATCTCGGTGCCGTCGTCGCCGAGCCAGTCGGATGCCGGACGCTCCTGCCGTGCCATGGTGAGTCCTTCCGTCGTTCGACCCGGGCGGGCTTGCCTGGCTCGATCCTGGAGGCCCCGCCAAGGGTGCCTCTGTCCGGCGGCTATGAGGTGACTGTGTCCCCAGCGTGGCGGTGACCCGGGTCCGGCCGGCGGCCTACACGAGGGCTCGCAACGCGAGCAGGTACGACTGGAGGCCGAAGCCGGCGATCGTGCCGGTCGCAACGCCTGCGACGACCGACGTGTGACGGAACTCCTCACGAGCGGCCGGGTTGGACAGGTGCACCTCGACGAGGCTGCGGCCGCTCGTGGTCACGATCGCGCAGGCGTCGCGGACGGCATATGAGTAGTGCGTGAACGCGCCGGGGTTCAGCACGACGTCGGCGCCGGCGTCGACAGCCTCGTGGAGCCAGTCCACGAGGACGCCCTCGTGGTTGGTCTGGCGGCAGTCAGCGACGAGCCCGAGGTGGCGCGCCTCACGCTCGACCGCCTCGTGGATGTCCTCGAGCGTGTCGGAGCCGTACACCTCCGGCTCGCGCGTGCCGAGCCGGTTGAGGTTGGGGCCGGACAGGACGAAGACCCGCGGTGCCGTCATGCGGCGAAGTCTAGTGAGCGCCGTGCCCGCGGGTCGGGGTCTGCTCGTCGGTGTCGGAGGCATGGTGGGCGACGAGGTCGTATGCCGCTCGCAGCAGGTCGTCACTCGGGCCGACCAGCCGGTCGGGGTGGGCCAAGGAGTCGAGCACGACGAAACGCAGCGTCGACCCGCGAGACTTCTTGTCGCGCCGCATCGCCTGGTGCAGCTCCGCCCAGCGGTCGTCGCGGTAGCCGGTCGGCAGGCCGAGCGACGCGAGAACCGACCGGTGGCGCGCGACGAGCGCATCGCCTTGCGGCCCGGCGAGATGACCGGCCAGGCGCGCGAGCTCGGCGACGTAGACCATGCCGACCGCGATCGCCTCGCCGTGCCTCCACCGGTACCCCTCGACCTGCTCGATGGCGTGGCCGAAGGTGTGGCCGTAGTTGAGGATCTCGCGCAGTGAGCTCTCGCGCAGGTCAGCGGCGACGACGTCGGCCTTGACCCGCACGGCCCGCTCGATGAGCTCGGTCAGGTGCGGGTTGTCGGCGCGCCGTGCCGCCACCGGGTCGGCCTCGACGAGGTCGAGGATCACCGGGTCGGCGATGAAGCCGCACTTGACGACCTCAGCGAGGCCCGCGACAAGGTCGACGGCCGGGAGGGTTGCGAGCGCGTCGACGTCGCACAGCACGCCAGCGGGCGGGTGGAATGCGCCGACGAGGTTCTTGCCCTCGGCGGTGTTGATACCGGTCTTGCCCCCGACCGCGGCGTCGACCATGCCGAGCAGGGTCGTCGGGACCTGGACGACCTTGACCCCGCGCAGCCAGGTGGCGGCGACGAAGCCGGCGAGGTCGGTCACCGTGCCACCGCCGACCCCGACGACAGCGTCGGACCGGGTGAAGCCCTCGCGGCCCAGCGTCCCCCAGAGATCGGCGGCAACGGCTGCTGTCTTGGCCGGCTCCGCGTCGGGCACCTCGGCGGTGGTGACGGCATACCCCTGTCGCCGTAGCGCGCCGGCAACCCGGTCCGCGACATCAGGGAGCGTCGGGGGGTGCACGACGAGCACCCGGTCGACCCCGACGCCGAGAAGGCTGCCGACCCGGTCGGTCACTCCCGAGCCGATGACGACGTCATAGTCCCCGCCGACCGAGATGGTCGTCGGCTCGGCCAGCGTCACGCCGACGCCCCGTCGAGCGCCGGCACGATGAGGTCGACGACCTCGTCGGGCGTCCGCCCGGCCGTGTCCACCGTCAGCGTCGCGACACGGCGGTAGGTCGGGCGGCGGTGGTTCATCATCGCAACCCAGGACGCGCGCGGGTTGACCGAGAGCAGCGGTCGCGAGCGGTCGAACCCGATGCGCTTGCTCGCGTCGGCGATCGCCACGTCCAGGAAGACCACCACGTGGCCCGCCAGCGCCTCCTCGGTCAGCGGGTCCATGACCGCACCGCCGCCGAGCGCGACGACGCCCCGCTCCTGCTCGATCGAGCGCGCCACCTCGCCGCGCTCGAGGTCGCGGAAGAACGGCTCACCGTCGTCGACGAAGATGTCGGAGATGGAGCGGCCCTGCGCCGCCTCGATGGCGGCGTCGACATCGTGGAACTCGACGCCGAGCCGGTCGGCGAGCGCACGACCCACCGTCGTCTTGCCGGCACCCGGCGGGCCGACCACGATCGCGACGGGCCGGGCGGATGCCGGCGTCACCACGTGCGCAGCCCCTCCGGGACGGCGGCGAGGTATGCCGCGTGGTTCCGCGAGGTCTCGGCGACCGAGTCGCCGCCGAACTTCTCGAGGCAGGCCTGCGCGATGACCAGCGCCACCATGGCCTCGGCGACGACGCCCGCCGCGGGGACGGCGCAGACGTCCGAGCGCTGGTGGATGGCCGTGGCCGCCTCGCCCGTGGCGACGTCGACGGTCGCGAGCGCCCTCGGAACGGTGCTGATCGGCTTCATCGCGGCGCGCACCCGGAGCGGCTGGCCCGTCGACATCCCACCCTCGGTGCCCCCGGCGCGGCCGGTGCGCCGCACGATGGCACCCTCGACGAGGTCCATCTCGTCGTGCGCCTCCGACCCCCGGCGGCGTGCGGTCTCGAAGCCGTCGCCGACCTCGACACCCTTGATCGCCTGGATGCCCATCAGTGCCTGCGCGAGCCGGCCGTCGAGACGGCGGTCCCAGTGGACGTGCGAGCCCAGGCCCGGCGGCAGGCCGTAGGCGAGGACCTCGACGACGCCGCCCAGGGTGTCGCCGTCCTTGCGCGCCGCGTCCACCTCGGCCACCATCGCGGCCGACCCGTCGGTGTCGAACGCACGCACGGGGTCGGCGTCGAGTCGCTCGACGTCGTCCGGGGTAGGCACCAGCGCGTCGGACGCGACCTCCGCGCGACCGATGGACACCGTGTGCGACACGAGCCGGATGCCGTAGGCCTGCTCAAGGAAGCGGGCGGCGACCTCCCCGAGCGCGACGCGCGCGGCGGTCTCGCGCGCGGAGGCACGCTCGAGCACCGGACGGGCGTCGGTGTGACCGTACTTCTGCATGCCGACGAGGTCCGCGTGCCCGGGACGGGGGCGGGTCAGCGCCCTGTTGCGGGCGATCTCCTTCTCCGCGTTGACATCGTCGGCGGCGGCATACGCCTCTTCCGAGACGGCCTCGGGGCTCATGACGGTCGTCCACTTCGGCCACTCGCTGTTGCCGATGCGGACCGCGATGGGCGAGCCGATCGTGACCCCGTGCCTGAGCCCGCCGAGGAACTCGACCTCGTCCTGCTCGAACTTCATCCGGGCTCCGCGGCCGTAGCCGAGCCGGCGGCGCGCCAGGGCGGCCTGCAGGTCCTTGGCGCCCACCTCGACCCCCGCCGGAAGCCCTTCGAGGACCGCTACCAGCGCGGGGCCGTGCGACTCACCGGCCGTCAACCAACGCAACATGTCTCGATCCTCCCACGCTGGTTCCGGGCCCAGCCGGGCCGCCCGCGAGGCGGACGGCGCGGGTCAGACGAGGTGGACCTCGGCGAACAACGACAGCAGGAGCCCGACGAGCATCCAGGGGCCGAAGGCGATGTCGTCCTTCCTGGTGCCCCTGCGCAGGAGCAGTCGGGAGAGGCCGTAGAGGCCGGCCAGGATGAACGCAGTCCACGAGGCGACGAGCGTCGTGGTCACACTGAGATAACCGGTCGCGAGACCGACGAGGCCGGCGAGCGTGACGTCGCCGAAGCCGAACCCGCTGCCCAGCAGGGCGGCGGCGAGGGCGAGCAGGAAGTAGCCGACCCACAGCACGGCGCCGGCGATGGCCGCTCGGCGCAGCGCCCCCCAGTCTCCCGACGCCAGGGACGCGAGAGCGAGCTGCCCCACGAGCATCGGGTACGCCGGGTAGGTCAGCCCCCGCGGGAGCCGGTGCACGTCGGCGTCGATCCACGCCAGGGCGACCGCGACGAAAGCGAAGCCGAGGTATGCCGGCGACAGCGCCCACTGCGACGCGGGACCGAAGCGCCACGCCAGCAGGCCCCACAGCAGCCCGAGCCCGACGGTCACGGCATACGTGGAGACGCGCGGCCCGCGCCCGGTCTCGTCGTCGAGCCGGTAGCCACCGGATGCGAGGCGGCGACGCAGCACCTCCCCCATCGCGAGCCCGGCCAGGGTCACCGCGACGACGAACCACCAGGGTGTCGCCGGCGACTCGACCCAGGTCATGCTCGCGCTGGTGGGGCCGGGCTCGAGCCACGCCGGGCGAGCGCTTCGTGCAGCGCGTCGCGCATCGCGCCGAGCGGGGCCTCGCGGCCCGTCATGAGCCGGACCTGTGCGGCCGCCTGGTGCAGAAGCATGTCGGTCCCTGGCATCAGCGTCCAGCCGCGCTCCACCGCGGCCAGCTGCACCGGCGTTGCGCCGGCACCGTAGACGACATCGAGGAGTACTCGGGGACCCTGCCGCCGTCGCTCAACGACCGGAGGTGGTGCCGCCGCGGCCAAGCTCGCCGGCGGCACGGTCGAGACGATGACCTCCGCATCGGTCGGCCAGTCGCCGATCTCGACCGCGTCGACCTCCAGCTCGAGCGCCTCGGTGAGGTCGACGGTCTCGGGACGGACCGCGGCCCGCACCATGAACGTCACGCGGCCCAGTCCCGCGCCGGCGAGCGCGAGCACGGCCGATCGCGCCGTGGCGCCGGAGCCGACGACCACGGCGTGGTCCACGTGGGTGACACCGTGCTCGCCCAGGGCCGCGTGGATGCCTTCGACGTCGGTGTTGTGCGCGGACCAGCCAGACTCCTCACGCACCAACGTGTTCGCCCCACCGGCGGCGCGCGCCGTCGGGGACGCCTGAGCCGCAGCAGCGAGGGCCGCCACCTTCAGCGGCATCGTCAGGGACAACCCGCGCCAGGTCCCGTCCAGGCCCGCGAGGGCGTCGGCGAAGCCCGCCTCGTCGACCTCTCGCCGGTCGTACGACCAGTCGTCGAGTCCCAGGGCGTCGTATGCCGCCCGGTGCAGGACCGGGGAGAGCGAGTGCTCGACCGGGCTCCCCCAGACGGCGCAGCGCGAGGCCGCGCGGCCGGGGTCGCGCCCCAGGGACCCGGGCGCCCCGGCGTCGTCCGCGGGCGCCCCGCCGTCGTCGGCCGGCGCCCCGGCGTCGTCGGCCGGCACCTCGCCGTCGGGGGCGGTCAGCACTTGCCCTTGTTGGCGGCGCACCAGTCCTGGAACTCCTGGACGAACTGCTGGTGCTCCTGGTACGTCGTGGCGAACTTCGTCTCGCCCGTGTCGAGGTTGACGGTGACGAAGTACAGCCAGGGGCCTGCAGGCGGGTTCGCGGCGGCGGTCAGCGCGCTCTCACCGGGGTTGCCGATCGGGCCGGGCGGCAGCCCGGTGAACCGACGGGTGTTGTAGGGGTTGCTGCTGTCGAGCATGTCCTGGGTGGGCACGCCGCGCTTCTTGAAGATGTAGTTGACGGTCGAGTCGAGGCCGAGCGACATCTTCTGGGCGAGGCGGTTCTCGATGACCCGGGCCACCTTTGCCTGGTCCGCCTCGGTGCGGGCCTCGCCCTCGACGAGGCTCGCCACGGTGACCGTGCGCTCCATCTGGTCCGCCGTGATGCCGAGGGAGTCGAGACGCTTGGTCGACTCCGCGATCATCTGCTTGAGCTGGTCGACGGCTGAGGACGAAGGCCCGAACTCATAGCTGGCGGGGAACAGGTAGCCCTCGATGTTGCCCTTCGCCGCCGCCGGCAGGCCGATCTGCTTCACCTGCTTGGCCGCCGCGGCATACTGGGCGACCGGGATGCCCGACGCCTTGGACAGGCGGGCGAAGATCTCGCTGGCCCAGAGGCCCTCCGGGATGGTGACGCGGGTGACGATGCGGTTCTTGGGGTCGATGAGGATCGCGAGCGCGTCGGACGCCTTCATCTGCCTCTTCATGTCGTACACGCCGGGCTGGATCGCCGCACTCTTGGGCTCGGCGTTGGCGGCTTCGATGAAGGCCTTGGTCGACTTGACGACGCCGGCGTCGACGAGGGCCTTGGCGATCGCGGTGCCGCCGGCGCCCTGCTCGACGGTCACCTTGACGTCGCCGTCCCCGGGGCCGGGGTAGTCGTTGGCCTCGAGGAAGCTCTCGACCACCGGGCGCAGGGCCTTGTAGGCCACGGCGACACCGCCGCCGATCAGGGCGAGTGCGAGCACGATGACGAGGATCCGTCGAAGGACCGACGGCTTGCCCTTGGGCCGCTTGGTCTGCTTGCGTGCGGCCAGCTCGGCCTCACGTGCCTCACGCCGCGTCATCGGCGCAGGGGCCACCGGCTCGACGTGCTCGAGAGTGTCCTCCTGGTCGCCAAAGATGGACGATTCGAGATGGTCCTTCATCGACGACGTTCCTTCTTCCTTTTCCCGCCGGGGGTGACGGTCTCCCCTGGCGGCCTGCCGGTGTGCGCCTCGGTGTCGAGGGCGTTCTGCAGGATGAGCACCGCGGCCGCTTGGTCGACCACAGCCCGCTGGCCGCGACCGGGCACTCCGCTGTCGCGTAGTCTGCGGTGCGCGTCGACAGTGGTCAAGCGCTCGTCGACAAGCCGCACCGACACACTACCCAGCGTGGCTGCCAGCTGACCGGCGAAGAGCCGAGCCTCCTGGGCGGACGCACCCTCCTGGCCGGACAGCAACCGCGGCAGCCCGACGACCACCTCCACCGCACCCAGGTCCTCCACGAGCGACACGATCGCCGCAAGGTCGGACCCCCCCGCGACGTCGCGGGGGACCGTCCGCACCGGGTGGGCGAAGGTCGCTGTCGGGTCCGACGCGGCGACGCCGACGCGGGCGTTGCCCACATCGACGCCGACGCGTGCCCCCGGACGGGTGCGATGGGAGGACACCGGTCAGGCGCCTCGGCTCCGCAGCGCGTCCTCGACGGCGCCGAGCGCCATCGACACCTTGGTGGCGTCGGTGCCACCTCCCTGGGCGAGGTCGTCCTTGCCGCCGCCACCGCCACCCAGGGTCTGGGCGGCGATCTTGACGAAGGTGCCCGCCTTGAGGCCGGCCTGACGGGCGAGGTCGTTCGTCGCCACGATGACGATCGGGCGACCGTTCGCGACGGCAGCCATCGACACCAGCGCGGGACGCTCATTGCCGAGCCGGGCGCGCACGTCGATGACCAGCGCGCGAAGCTCGTCGCCGGACACGCCCTCCCCCGCGTCGTGGCTCACGAACCTCACACCCGTGATGTCGCGCGCGGTGGCCACCAGGCCCGCAGCGGCGCCGAGGACCTGGGCCTGCCGGATGGAGGCGATCTCCTTCTCCGCGTCGCGCAGTCGGGTCAGGATGCCCGCGATGCGGTCCGGCAGCTCGTCCCGGCGCACGCCGAGCGAGTCGGTGAGCTGGCTGACGATCGCCGCCTCCCGGGCCAGATGGGTGTAGGCGTCCGCGCCCACGAGAGCCTCGACTCGACGAACGCCCGAGCCGATCGACGACTCACCGAGCAGCTTGACGACCCCGATCTGGCCGACCCGCGGGGTGTGCGTGCCGACGCACAGCTCGCGCGACCAGTCACCGATGGACACGACGCGCACCCGCTCGCCATACTTCTCGCCGAACAGCGCCATCGCGCCGAGCCGCTTCGCGCTGTCGAGCGCCATGACGTCCGCGGTCACCGGCAGGTCGTCGAGCAGGATCGAGTTGATCTGCGCCTCGATCTGCCCCATCGCCGCGTCCGGCACCGCCTGCAGGGATCGGAAGTCGAAGCGCAGCCGCCCCGGGGAGTTCTCCGACCCGGCCTGTGTCGCGGTAGGCCCGAGCTCGTCGCGCAGCGCCTGGTGGACCATGTGCGTCGCGGTGTGCGCGCGCGAGACCGACCGGCGCCGCACGACGTCGACCTCGGCTTCGGCGTCCTCACCGACCGCGCCCTCGCCTTCGAGCACCGTCGCGCGGTGAACGACCAGGCCCGTGATCGGACGCTGGACGTCCTTGACCTCGATCAACGCTCCGTTGCCGAGGCGAATGCGGCCGTGGTCGGCCTGCTGGCCACCGGACTCGGCGTAGAGCGGCGTGCGGTCCAGGACGATCTCGATGTCGTCGCCCGCCACGACGCGGTCCACGACGACGCCGTCCCGGATCAGCCCGCGCACTCGGGCGTCGGTCACGGTCTGGTCGTACCCCGTGAACTCGACGTCGCGACCCAGCGCGTCGGCGACCTGACGGTAGACCGTCGTGTCACCGTGCGCGCTCTTCTTGGCCTTCGCGTCCGCCTTGGCGCGGTCGCGCTGCTCGGCCATGAGGCGTCGGAAGCCCGGCTCGTCGACCTGAAGCCCTTGCTCCTGCGCCATCTCGAGTGTGAGGTCGATGGGGAACCCGTAGGTGTCGTGCAGGGCGAAGGCCTCCGCACCGCCGAGGGTCGTCGAGCCCGCGGACTTCGCCCGCGCGACCGCCGAGTCGAGGATCGTCGTGCCGGCGGACAGGGTGCGGCGGAACGCCTCCTCCTCGGTGTACGCGACCTCGCCGATCCGACGGAAGTCGGTCTCCAGCTCGGGGTAGGACGCCTTCATCCGCTCGACGCTGACCGGGAGCAGGTGCTCGAGCGTGGGCGCGTCGACACCGAGGAGCCGCATCGAGCGCACGGCCCGGCGCAGCAGGCGACGCAGGACATAGCCACGGCCCTCGTTGCCCGGGGTGACGCCGTCGCCGATCAGCATGAGCGCGGACCGCACGTGGTCCGCGACCACGCGGAAGCGGACGTCGTCCTCGTGGTTCGCGCCGTAGCGGCGGCCCGTCAGGTCCTCGGCCGCCGAGATGACCGGGAAGATCTCGTCGATCTCGTAGATGTTGTCGACGCCCTGGAGCAGGTACGCGACCCGCTCCAGGCCCATGCCGGTGTCGATGTTGCGCTTGGGCAGTGGCCCGGCGATGTCGAAGTCCTCCTTCGACCGCACCGCGGACAGGTCGTCCTGCATGAAGACGAGGTTCCAGAACTCGAGGTATCGGTCACCCGCCTCCCAGTCGCGGTCGGCGCCGAACTCCGGGCCCCGGTCGATGAGGATCTCGGAGCAGGGGCCGCCCGGGCCGGGCACACCCATGTTCCAGTAGTTGTCCTTCTTGCCGAGCCGGACGATGCGGTCGTCGGGCAGCCCCGCGACACGCTTCCAGAGCTGGATCGCCTCGTCGTCCTCGTGGTAGACGGAGGCGTAGAGGTCCTTCTCCTCGAAGCCGTACCCGCCCTCGCGCTGGCTGCGCGTGACGAGCTCCCAGGCGAGCTCGATCGCGCCTTCCTTGAAGTAGTCGCCGAAGGAGAAGTTGCCGTTCATCTGGAAGAACGTGCCGTGGCGGGTGGTCTTGCCGACCTCCTCGATGTCGAGGGTGCGCACGCACTTCTGGACGCTGGTGGCCCGGTTGAACTGCGGCGTCTCCTGGCCGAGGAAGTACGGCTTGAAGGGGACCATGCCGGCGTTGACGAACAGCAGGTTGGGGTCCTCGTGCACGAGCGGCGCGCTCGGCACGACGGTGTGGCCGCGGCTGCCGAAGAACGAGAGCCAGCGACGCCTGATCTCAGCGGTTTCCATGGTTGAGTCCTTGGGTGGATCGGTGGGTGCAGGTGGGTCGGGGCGGGGTCAGTCCGGAGCGCCTCACTGGGGCGCGACTGACCCCCGGGGAGCTCGCCTCCACCGGCTCGCGCTCACCTCTTGGAGCAGGTCCACCACGTGTCCGTCCTTCGACTCGCCGGCCCGGTCGTCCGCGCCGCTGCATTCAACCCTAACGGACCCGGACGGGCCATCCCAGCGCGTTGTGGGCGCATCGGAGCCGTCCGCAGGCGCAACGAGCGGCGCAGACCCGACCCGGTATGCCGCTGGGCCGGCTCCCAGGTGGAAGCCGACCCAGCGGCACAGCTGCGTGGTGCGGTGACCGGGCACGCGGTCAGGCGCTGTGCTCGACCTCCGCGACGAGGTCGGTCTTGACCTCGGGGAAGTGGCAGGCCTGGGTATGCAGGCCGCCCTCGCGGCGGCCACGGGTCGACAGCTCGGCCTCGGAGGCCAACAGCGGAGGCTCCTGCTGGGCGCAGATCTCCTGAGCCTTCCAGCACCGGGTGCGGAAGCGGCAGCCGCTCGGCGGGTCGATCGGGCTCGGGACGTCGCCGACGAGGCGGATCCGCTCCTTGGGCGCGATGCCGCGCGCGACGTTGATGTCGGGAGCCGCGGACAGCAGGGCCTGGGTGTACGGGTGCTCGGGCGACTCGTAGATCTTCTTCTTGTCGCCGTACTCGACGATCTTGCCCAGGTACATGACTGCGACCTGGTCGCAGAAGTGGCGCACCACGCCGAGGTCGTGGGCGACGAAGATGAAGGCCAGGTCGAGCTCGTCGCGAAGCTTGGCGAGCAGGTTCATCACCTGCGCCTGGATCGAGACGTCAAGGGCCGAGACCGGCTCGTCGGCGATGATCAGCTTCGGCTCCACCGCCAGGGCGCGGGCGATGCCGATGCGCTGCCGCTGACCGCCGGAGAACTCCGACGGGTAGCGGTTGATGTGCTCCGGGTTGAGGCCCACCAGCTCGAGCAGCTCCTGGACCCGGGCCTTCTCCTTGCCCTTGTGCAGGCCGTGCACGTTCAGCGGGGTGGTCAGGATCGAGCCGACCGTGTGGCGGGGGTTCAGCGAGGAGTACGGGTCCTGGAAGATCATCTGGACATCGCGCCGGATGCTTCGCAGGTCCTTCTCCTTGAGGTGCGTGATGTCGCGGCCCTCGAACTCGACGGTGCCGGCGGTCGGCTCGTCGAGACGGGTGACGAGGCGCGAGGTCGTCGACTTGCCACAGCCGGACTCGCCCACCAGGCCCAGGGTCTGGCCCTCCTTCACGGTGAAGCTGATGCCGTCGACGGCCTTGACCGTCGCGCGCACCATCTTCAGGCCCTGCACCTCACGGAACGGGAAGTAGCGCTGGAGGTCGGTGACCTTGAGCAGCGGGGCACGCGAGGCGTCGGACGGCGCCGGGGCCGGAACAGTCTGCTGGGTGGTCATCGGACTCCCTCGTCGTGCTGCAGCGTGGCCACCGGGTCGGCCAGGTGACAGCGGATCTCTCGGTTGGTCAGGCCCGGGGTCGGGCGCCACTCCGGCAGGACGGTGAAGCACGCGTCACCCTCGACCTGGTCCTTGAACGCGCATCGCGGGTGGAAGGAGCAGCCCTTGGGCAGGTTGAGCAGGCTGGGCGGCGCGCCCGGGATCGCCTTGAGCTCGTCGAGGTCCTCCGAGTGCGACGGCAGCGACTGCAGCAGGCCGTAGGTGTACGGCATCGACGGCTGCGCGAGCACCTCCTTGGCGTTGCCCTTCTCCACGCCGCGACCGGCATACATCACGAGGATGTCGTCGGCGGTCTCAGCGACGACCGCGAGGTCGTGCGTGATGAGGATGACCGCGCTGCCGAACTCCTTCTGGAGCTCGTTGACGAGGTCGAGGATCTGCGCCTGGACGGTCACGTCGAGCGCGGTCGTGGGCTCGTCGGCGATGAGCAGCTTGGGGTTGTTCACCAGACCCAGCGCGATCATCGCGCGCTGCCGCATGCCGCCCGAGAACTCGTGGGGGTACTGCTTGGCGCGGCGCTGCGGGTTCGGGATGCCGACGAGGTCGAGCATCTCGACTGCGCGCTTGTCCGCGATGGCCTTGCTCACCTTGTTGTGCGCCTGGTAGGCCTCGGCGATCTGCTTGCCGACCTTGTGGAACGGGTGGAGCGAGCTCTGCGGGTCCTGGAAGACCATCGCCGCCTTCGTGCTGCGGATCTTCTGGAAGGTCGACTGCGGCGCCCCGACGAGCTCCAGGCCGTCGAGCTTGATGCTGCCCGTGATCTGCGTCCGCTTCGGGTTGTGCAGACCGAGGACCGCCATGCTCGACACGGACTTGCCCGAGCCCGACTCCCCCACGATGGCGAGGGTGCGGCCGAGGCGAGCCTGGTACGACAGGTTCGAGACGGCCCGGACCAGGCCCTCCTCGGTGGGGAAGGCGACCGACAGGTCAGAGACGTCGAGGACGACGTCACCAGCCTGGTGCGCCTCGGACGTCTGGGTCGGGATGACGTTGGCGGTTGCGGTCACGAGAGCCTCACTCGCGGGTCGATGAAGGAGTACGCGATGTCGACGAGGAGGTTCATGATGACGACCACGGTCGCACCGATGAGCACGGTGCCCATGATGACGGGAAGGTCCTGCGCGCGCAGCGCCTGCAGGCCTCGCTTTCCGATGCCGTCGACGCCGAAGATCTGCTCGGTGATGAGCGTGCCGGTGAGCAGCGCCGCGAGGTCGAGACCGAGGATGGTGGCGATCGGGCTCATGGCAGCGCGGAAGCCGTGCTTGAACAGCACCCGCCGCTCGCCGATGCCCTTGGACCGCGCCGTGCGGATGTAGTCGGTGGAGAGCGTCTCGATCATCGAGTTACGCGTGTACCTGACATATGAGGCCGAAGTGACGAAACCGAGGATGAGCGCCGGCGCGAGCATTCCGGCGAAGTATGGTCCAGCACCTGATGACATCGGCGAGTACTGCGGCAGGACGTTCCAGAGCACGACCGGGTAGAGCGCGACGAGCAGGGCGAGCACGTAGTAGGGGATCGAGCCGAGCACCTGGGAGGCGCCGACGACGCTCCGGTCCGTGCCGGAGCCGCGGCGCACCGCCGCGAAGATGCCGAGCGTCACGCCGACCGTCACGAAGACGATGGCGGCCATGATCGCGAGCACGAAGGTGTTGGGGAACCGCGTGAACAGCTCCTCGTTGACCGAGCGTCGGGTCACGAAGGAGAACCCCAGGCAGGGAGCGCCGCAGTGGACGGTGTCACCGGCATAGACGAAGTCGCGGCCGACGAACAGGCCCTTGAAGTAGTCCATGAACTGCACGGCCAGTGGCTTGTCGAGGCCGAGGCTCTGCGAGATCTGTGCGAGACGCTGTGGGTTGCATTTCGTCTCGGGACACATCGCGAGCGCCGGGTCTGACGGCGCGGCGAAGAACAGCAGGAACGCTGACACCAGCGTTGCCAGGATGACGCTCAGAGCGAGAGCCAGACGCCTGAGGATGTAGGTGAGCACGGGGTGGTTTACCTTCCCGGAACGAGGGTGGGCGCCGATAGTGGGGGCCCGGGATATCCGGACCCCCACCGCGGCTATCGGTTCAGATCTTGCTCTCCCGAAGGAGGGCTGTCACTGCCGTCTTACTGGTCCAGCCAGATCTGGGTGATCTCCGGCATACCCTTGTTGGGGTTGTTCATGACGTTGTGGACCTTGGTCCCGAAGACCGAGTTGCCCTTGTCGTAGTAGTCCGGGATGGCCAGGAGGTAGTTCTCCGTGAGCCACTTGTCCATCTTGCCCCACTCCGGGCCCTGCTCCGTGATCGAGAGCTGCTGGACGCGCTTGATCTCGGAGTCGATCTTGGCGTCGGAGAAGTTACCGAAGGTCGTGCCACCCTGCGAGAGGGCGATGGTGCCGACGGTGGGCGGGATGATCGAGTCGGCCGACGGCCAGTCGAAGCACCAGCCACGCGGCGACTGGAGCATGTTGTGCTTGCCCTTGGGGTCACCGATGAGCTTGCGACGCTCGGCGTTCGGGACACCGATGTCGGTGACCTTGAAGCCGGCGGCCTGGAAGGCCTGCTTGCGGACCTGGTTGGCCTTCTGCGCCGAGTCGTCGTCGTTCGTGTAGTAGTACGTGAGCTCGAACGGCTTGTCGGCGCCGTAGCCGGCCGCAGCCAGCATCTCCTTGGCCTTGGCCGGGTCGCCGTCGCCCTGGCCGTTCATCTTGAAGCCCGGAGCGGCCTCGGCCACGTAGGACAGGTGACCCGGGATCTGCGGCGGGACCATCGTGCTGGCCGGCGTGAACGAGTGCGAGGTCTCGCCGAGCGCCTTGTGCATCGAGTCGAACGGGTACGCCACGGCGATCGCCTTGCGGACCGCGATCGGGATCTTGCGGGCGTCCATGTTGACCATGATCACGCAGGAGGACGGACCCTCGACGAACTGCGCCTTCTTGTCGCCCTCGATCTGGGGGATCAGCGAGGAGTCGATCGGCGACCAGTTGAGCGACGTGGCGTCCTCACCGTTCGAGGCGAGGATGGCGGTCTGCGTCTTGAGGTCGTCAACGCCCCACTTGAAGTGGAAGCCGTCGGGGTAGTTGTTGCGGGCCGGGTCGGAGTTCGGGTCCCACTGGTCGTTGCGCACGAGAGTGAGCTCGGTGCCCGGGGTGTACTTGTCGAACTTGTACGGACCGGTGGCGAGCGGGTGCAGCTGGTAGTCGGCCTTCTTGTCCTTCGCCTCGGGGATCGGCGTGAACTGGTTGAAGGACACGAAGTACGGCAGCGTCTCGAAACGCTTCTCGAGGTGGAAGACGACGGTCTTGTCGTCGGGAGCCTCGACGCTGTTCCAGTTCTTGTCGCCCTTGTAGGGGCCCTGGTAGTCGGCGCCGTTCTTGAAGAACTCGCGCTGGTAGGTCGGGCCGTTGGCGGCCAGGTCGGGGTCGAACGAGCGCTTGGCGGCGAAGACGATGTCCGCAGCCTTGACCGGCGAGCCGTCCTCGTACTTGATGCCGTCCTTGAGGGTGAACGTCCAGGTCAGGCCGTCCTCCGACGCCTTGCCGAGGTCGGTGGCGAGGTCCGGAACGAGCACCATCTTGCCGTCACGCATGGTGAAGGTCGTCAGGGCGCGGTGCGTCAGCGAGAAGATGACGGCCGTGTCCTGGTAGAACTGGTCGCTCGGGTCCATGTTGGCCGGGACCGAGGAGTAGGCAACCGTGAGGATGCCACCCTTCTTGGCGCCCGGGACGGCCGGGGCCGGGCCCTTGGCGTTGGGGTCGAGGGCGGCGCCCGCCGTATCGACCGGCTTGTTGCCGCCGTTCGTGCCGCCCGCGCCACCGTTGTTGGCGGACGGGGCGCCGCAGGCCGCGACAAGGCCGAGGGAAGCGACGGCTCCCACGGTCAGGACTTTGGTCCAGCGCATTGTTGTTTGCTCCCTTTTGTGCTTGTCCCGACGTTTTGCCGGGAACATCTGTTGGCCGCGAACCGGGTGGGTTATCGGCGACTGGTGGGGTCGAAGGCGTCGCGGATCGAGTCGCCGAGCAGGCTCAAGGCGAGGACGAGCAGCGACAGGCCGATGACCGAGGGCCAGAGCCACAGTGGGTACGTGGCGAAGAGGTTCTGTGCGTCCGAGATGGTGCGGCCCCAGGACGCGGTGGGCTCGACGAGGCCGGCACCGAGGTAGCTCAGGGTCGCCTCGAGGGTGATGTAGAGCGGGACGGCGATCGAGGCCGAGACGATGATCGGGCCGACGAGGTTGGGCAGAACCTCCTTGAAGAGGATCTGCCGGGTCGGCACGCCGATGGCCCGGGCGGCCTGGACGAACTCCCGCTCGCGCAGGCTCTTGACCTCACCTCGGACGAGTCGGGCCAAGCCCATCCAGCCGAAGACGAAGAGGATCACGATGAGCACCCAGAACCGGATCTGCGAGGTCTGGTCCGCGGTGAGGTCGCTGTTCGCCGCCAGGCTCTTCTGCATGATCGGCACGATGGCGAGCACGAGCAGCAGCAGCGGCAGGCTGAGGAAGAAGTCGATGATCCACGAGATGACTCGGTCGGAGGCGCCACCGAGGTATCCGGCCATGAGGCCGAGCGTGACGCCGATGAGGGTCGAGGCCGCGGCCGCGACGAACCCGATGATGAGCGAAGGACGGGCACCGTAGGCCCAGCGGGCGAACAGGTCACGGCCGAGGCGCGGCTCCACGCCGAGCCAGTGGGCCGTGCTCGGGCCGACGGTCGGGAGGCCGTTGAAGTCGATGATCTTGGTGTTGACCGCGTCCGGGCTCGCCTTGAGCCCCGTCGTCGGGTCGGCGGCCTGCAGCGAGGTCAGGAACGGCGCAAAGATCGCGACGAGGATGAAGAGCAGGATGATGACGGCGCAGACGATCGCGACCTTGTCCTTCTTGAGGCGGTCCCATGCGACCTGGCCGGGTGACCGGCCGGTGCGTACATCCTTGTGCTGAGGTGACGTGGTCGAAGCGGTCTCCTCGGATGCCTCGGTCAGCGTTCCGGCCGCAGGCCCCGGCATTGCGTTCAACGCGTTGTCTCCATCCTTGTGGGATCACATCTCGACGGGCGACGTATCGCTCGCCCTCCCCGGCAGCGGACGCGTCGGACTCTCTCCGTCTCGCGTGCCACCCTCGCCCGGGACGGAGTCACCCTGCCATACAGTGTGGGCCCGTCCAAAGGTCGAGACGACCATGGATGACAAATCGTTACCCTGAGCCCATCCTCGCCACACAATGTACGTCGAAGTGCTACAGCCCCGAAACAATCGACGAGCGAGGCGCAAAACGTGGTGTCAAGCCTCTGCGGATCCTCCTGGTAACACGGGTCACTCGCCGCGCGTGCGCCCCAGCCGTCCCGCCAGCCACTCCCATCGCGCCTGCAGGCGCTCCTCGAACCCCCGCCCCGTCGGGCGGTAGTAGCCGACCTGGTCGTGCAGGTCGTCGGGCAGGTACTGCTGCCGCGCCACGGCATCGGGCTCGTCGTGGGCGTACACGTAGCCCGCACCGTGTCCGAGACGCTCCGCGCCGGCATACCCGCTCCCCCGCAGGTGGGCCGGGACCGGCCCCCCGCGCCCCGCGCGGATGTCGGCGATGGCCTCGTTGATGCCGAGGTATGCCGCATTGGACTTGGGTGCCAGGGCGTTGTGCACGACCGCCTGGGCCAGGATGATCCGCGCCTCCGGCATACCGATCTGCGCGACGGCGTGCATCGCGGCCACAGCGGTCTGCAGTGCGGTGGGGTCGGCCATCCCGACGTCCTCGCTCGCCGAGATGACGATGCGGCGGGCGATGAAGCGCGGGTCCTCCCCCGCCTCCAGCATCCGCGCGAGGTAGTGCAGCGCCGCGTCGACGTCACTGCCGCGCATCGACTTGATGAGCGCGCTCGCGACGTCATAGTGCTGGTCGCCCGCCCGGTCGTAGCGAACCGCGGCGTGAGCCACCGCCTGCTCCACGTGCGCGAGGGTGATCGCGACCGGCTCATCGGTGGATCGACCGGGCGGCTCGGCGTCCAGCGCGACGCCCGCGGCGGCCTCGAGCGAGGTGAGCGCGCGGCGAGCGTCTCCCCCGGCGATCCGGACGATGTGCGCGAGCGCCTCGTCGTCGAGAGTGTGGGCTCCGTCGAAACCGCGCTCGTCGGTGAGTGCCGCGGTGACCAGGTCGGCGACGTCCTCGTCGGACAGCGACTCCAGCGTCACGAGCACCGATCGGGAGAGCAGCGGTGCGATGACGCTGAAGGAGGGGTTCTCGGTGGTTGCCGCGACGAGGATCACGGTCCTGTTCTCGACACCGGGCAGCAGCGCGTCCTGCTGCGCCTTGGTGAAGCGGTGGATCTCGTCGAGGAAGAGTACGGTCTGCCGGTCGTAGAGATCTCGCTCGCGGACGGCGCCGTCCATCACGGCCCTAACGTCCCGCACGCCGGCGGTGACGGCAGACAGCTCGACGAACCGGCGGTCGGCCGCGGTGGCGACGAGATGCGCGAGAGTGGTCTTGCCGGTGCCGGGCGGCCCCCAGATGATCGCCGAGAGCGGCCCGGCGGCACCGCCCGAGCCCTCGATGAGACGCCGGAGCGGGCTCCCGGGGCGCAGGATCGCCGCCTGCCCACGGACCTCGTCGAGAGTGCGGGGCCGCATCCTGGCGGCGAGCGGCGCGGCGCCGGCCGTGGGCGGCAGGTCGTCGCGGGCCGCCGCGGACGCGGCGCCGAACAGGTCGCTCGGGCTGTCTGAGGTCACTGTGGAAGGCTATCCGCGTGTCGACCCCCACACCCGCCGCCCCGGTGGCGAGCACCGCGCGGAGACGAAGCGGTCACCGCACCGTCATGACCCGGCTGGGTGGCGTCATCGCACGACACCCCCGCTGGTGGGTCTTCGGCTGGCTCGTCGCCGCGATCGCGTGCTACGCCGTCGCGGTCGGCGGCGTTGCTGGCGAGTCCCTCTTCCAGCGCCTGCACTCCGGCGAGCCCACGGTCCAGGCCGAGTCTCGCGAAGCCCGCAACATCGTCGAGGCCGCGGAGCCGGCCCTGTCCAACCTCACACTTCAAGTCTCCGGAGCCGATCTCGGTGACCCGGCGTCCGTGCGCGCGGGGACCGAGAAGACACAGGCGATCTCCTCGATCCCCGGGGTGGCACGGGTGCAGTCGCCCCTGCTGGCGCCCCAGGGGCCGGCGGACCCGAAGGTCGCCACTCTTGTCGGGGTCGGTGGCCCACAGTCGGGCCGGTTCGTCACCGTGGTCGAGCTCGACCCCGACCTGGACAAGGCGGCCCAGGACCGCGCCGAGTCGGACGTCGAGACCGCCCTGCACGGCGTGGCCGACGCCATGCACGCCCAGGGCGCCGTCGGTGGGCCCTCCAAGGTGCTCCATGCGATCACCGGGACGATAGAGCGCGACCTGGTGCGCGGTGAGGGCATCGCCCTGCCACTGACCTTCCTCGTCATGATCCTGGTCTTCGGCGGCCTCCTGGCCGCAGGCATGCCCATCGTCGGCGCTCTCGTCTCGATCGCGGGCGCACTGATGGCACTGTTCGTGTTCTCACATGCGCTCGAGCTCGACGCGACCGTCGTCAACATCGTGACCCTGCTCGGGCTCGGCCTGTCGATCGACTACGGCCTGCTCACGGTGAGCCGGTTCCGCGAGGAGCTCGCCCACCGCGCCTCGACCGGGCCGCCGACGAAGGAGGAGATCCGCGTCGCGACCGAGCGCACCGTCGCGACAGCCGGGCGCACCGTCTTCTTCTCCGGTCTCACCGTGGCGATCGCGCTGTCCGGCCTGCTGGTCTTCGAGGCCGACATCCTCAAGGCGATCGGCCTCGCCGGGGTGAGCGTCGTGCTCGTCGCGATGATCGTCGCGATCACGCTCGTCCCGGCGCTCTGTGTCCTCGGTGCGAAACGCTTGGCCCGCAAGGCAAGAGAACAGGTGTCGGACGTCGGCGTCTTCTCCCGGCTCGCCCATGTGGTCCAGCGGCGGCCGGTCGTCGTCATCGTCGCCACGCTCGTCGCGCTCGTGACGCTCGCCCTGCCGACCTTCGGCCTCAAGCTGACCTCGTCAGGCACCGAGCTGCTGCCCAAGACCGCCCAGGAGCGGGTGTTCTTCGACGACCTTCGCCGCGACTTCCCCGCGCTCGCCGCCCCTGAGGTGTCGGTGGTCGCGAAGTCGACCGACACGACGCAGGTGACCTCGTGGGCGCAAGGTCTCAAGTCCGAGCCCGGTGTCACCGCCGTGACGGTCCGGCCACTCGGCGACGAGCACCAGCTGGTCAGCGTCAGGGTCGCCGGCAAGCCCACCTCCGACGAGGCCCAGAACCTCGTCCACCAGGTGCGCGACAACCGCCCGGCCTTCCAGACCTGGGTGACCGGCCAGGCGGCCTCGCAGATCGACTTCCTCGACTCCATGGCTCATCGCGCTCTGTATGCCGTCGGGCTCGTCGTGCTCGGCACCTTCGTGCTGCTGTTCCTCATGACCGGCTCCGTCGTCATCCCGGTCAAGGCGCTGCTGCTCAACATCGTCTCGCTGGGCGCCGCGCTCGGCGTCGTCGCCTGGGTCTTCGAACAGGGCCACCTCGAGGGCCTGCTCAACTTCTCGTCGGTCGGTGCGGTCGAGTCGATGGTGCCCTTCCTCGTCCTGGCGTTCGGCTTCGGGCTGTCGATGGACTACGAGGTCTTCCTGCTCTCGCGGATCACCGAGTTCCACAGAGCCGGCTACGAGAACGACCGTGCGGTCTCGCTCGGGCTTCAGCGCACGGGTCGCATCATCACCAGCGCTGCGTTGCTCATCGTCATCGTGTTCGCCGGGTTCATCGCCGGTGACATCCTCATCATCAAGGAGATGGGACTGGCCCTCGTCGCCGCGGTCGTCATCGACGCCACGCTCGTGCGCATGCTTCTCGTGCCCGCCACGATGACGCTGCTCGGGCGCTGGAACTGGTGGGCGCCGGCGCCACTCAAGCGGCTCCACGCACGGTTCGGGATCACCGAGTGACGTCCGCAGGCTCTCACCACGCCGTGCTCGACCCTGGGCTGGACGTCCGGCACGGGATCGCGGCCCTGCTCGCGGCGACCCACGGCAACCCCTTCGTGCGCTGGGAGGTGACCGAAGAGCTGGCGACGACGTGGTGGCAGGCGGAGGGCGCCGTCGGCTTCCGCCGGATTCGCCCCAACGGCCGCTCCACCTTCAATCTCCTGGGAAGCGACACGGGTGTCGCCAGGCTGGTGGAGCACCTGCCGGCCGTCGCTGACGCCGTCGAGCCTCACCGGACGGCTCACTCGGTCTTCGGAGTGAGCGTGCCACAGCACCTGGAACCTCTACTGCACCAGCGGTTCCGAATCATCCAGGGTGGCGACTGGGAGTGGTTCCACACGACAACGCTGCCCGACGCGCTCCCGACCGACAGGCTGGTGCAACCGCTCGACGACGTCGCCCGCGCGGACGAGGTGGCGGCATTCCTCGCAGAGCACTCGCCGACGGCGGACACTGCGCCTGGCCTCGGCGAGCGCTGGTTCGCTCTGGAGGACGGCGGCCGCCTTGCCGCCGTGGCTGCGTGGGGCCACACCCGAGCGGGCGCCCCACATCTGTCCTCGGTGGCCGTCGACACGAGCCGCCGCGGCCAGGGCCTCGGGCGGGCGATCGTCAGCGCGGTGACCAGGCGGGCAGTGCTCGAGACGGGACTCAGCACGCTGGGGATGTACTCCCACAACGACGTGGCACGGCGCCTCTACGAGTCCCTCGGCTACCGGATGGTCTGCGCCTGGGCGAGCCGGGCCGTCACGCCCCTGCACGCTGCCCCCTGACGCACCGCCCGCCGGCAACACACCCGGTAACCGCACGGTGCTCACGCCTGCAAACGTGACGAGGATGCGGTTACCGGGGGTGTTCGGGGTCAGTCGAAGTCGGCTGCGCTGACGGGCGACTGGGACGGCTCCACGAGCACCAGCCAGTTGCCGGAGTTGTCGCGGCACACGGCCTCGGTGCCGTAGGGCCGGCGCGACGGCGGCTGGATGAACTCGACGCCCTGCTCCGACAGCTCCTCGTAGGTGCGCTGGCAGTCGTCGACGTTCAGGCCGATCCCGTTCATCGTGCCTGCCTCCTGTGCTCGCTTGACGGCCTCGACCATCTCCGGCATGAGCGGGGGCCCCGGGAGCGCGAGGTGCACGGTGAGCTCGGGCTGGCTGGGGTGCACGACGGTGCACCAGCGGAATCCGTCGCCGAGCGTGATGTCGTCCTTCTCTTGGAAGCCGAGGACATCGGTGTAGAACTTCCTGGACTCGTCGACGTCCTGCACGAAGACGCTGATGATGGAGATGTTGGTGATCATGTCCCCAACGCTATGAGGCAGGCGAGGCTTCCGGCTTCTCCTCGGTTGCGGAGCCGTGCATGCCCATCTCAGGCTGCTGGCGCTCCGCAAGACCCCACATGAACACGTAACACCCGGGGATGTGGGGAGCGCCCTCTGCGGCATACCGGGCCTGGAAGGCGCTGGGCGTCTCACCGACCACGGCCCGGAAGCGGCTGCTGAAGGAGCCGAGGCTCGAGTACCCGACAGCGACGCACACCTCGGTCACGGTGAGGTTCGTGGCCCGGAGCAGGTCCTGGGCGCGCTCGATACGGCGGCGGGACAGGTAGTCCGCGGGTGTGGTGCCGTAGGTGGACCGGAACAGCCGCAGGAAGTGGTACTTCGACAGACCCGCCGCCGCCGCGATCCGGTCGAGGTCGAGCGGGTCCGCGTAGCTGCGGTCGATGAGGTCACGCGCTCGGCGCAGATGCGCGAGGACGTCGTCGGGAGCGCGTGGGACCGTGGTGGACACACCCGATTGTCGCGCACGCCACCGACGTCCCGACCGCCTGCAGACAATGGGCTCCGCTCACGCCGTGGCTCGCTCGTGCGCCGCGGCCGCCCCGGCCTCAGCCCGGCCCGCCGTTCGCGCCCACACCGGCCGCATCCGGCGCACCAGGTAGCGGGCGTCACGGTCGAGGCCCTGGATCGTGCCGGACGCCTGGGCGAACTGGAACTCGAGGCCCAGGAAGTAGAGACCGGAGACGTCCGAGACACCGCGGTCCTGCGGCGGCCGGCCGGAGTCATCGGTCAGCCCGTGCAGGAACGAGTGGTCGGGGCGCGATCCGGTCGCCCAGACGACCGTCGAGATGTCGCCGAGTATGCCGTCCTCCTCGGTCACCGGGCACCCGTCGGAGATGCCGACGACCCGCCCGACGCGCACCACGCCGGCGGCGTCCAGGTCGGCCAGCTTGTTGCGGACGAGATTCACGCCGTGCTCCTCCGCCTGACGAGCAGCCTTGCGGCCCAAAGGAGTTCGCAGCGTCAGGACGTGCCTGAAGACGAACATGATGATCGGCGTCATTGCCATCCCGATCCCGGTGTCGATGTCGAGCGGCACCTGGCCCGGGTGGCGTCCGCTCAGCCACGTCGGGTGGCCGGCGGCCGCCGACTCCAGAGCGATGTCCGTGCCCGAGTTCGCCGCACCGACGACCAGCACGCCGCCCGGGGCGAGCTGCTCCTCGTTGCGGTACTCGAGCGAGTGGATCTGCCGGATCGACGGGCGCAGCCGGCCCTCGATCATCGGCACCACGGGCACCCGGTGTGCCCCGGCGGCTACCACCACCGTGTCGGCGTGGATGAGGCCGCTGCTGGTGTCGACGAGGAACCCGTCCCCGTCGCGGGTCACCTGCAGCACGCTGACGTCGTTCCGGACGGGCAGCTCGAAGCGAGCGGCATACTGTTCCAGGTAGTCGGCCATCTGGTCCCGCGTCGGGAACGTGCGCTGAGGCATCCGCCAGCCGGGGAGACTGGCATAGGTCGGCATGCTGAAGAGCCGGAGCGAGTCGTACCGCTCGCGCCAGCTGTCCCCCACCCGTCGGCCCGCGTCGAGGATCACGAAACGGACCCCAGCCCGCTGCAGGTGGTAGCCCATGACCAGCCCTGCCTGTCCCCCGCCGATGACGACGGTCGCGAACCGCTCGGTCGTGACGCCGTTGGTGTCCTGTCCGCTCATCTCGAGCCTCCTTGTCCTCTGCATCGAGGCTAGGAAGAGGGCGCGAGCGGCCGCGTCGGGCGAATGACCCAACTGCGCAGTCGTCGTTGGGTAGAACGACCCACTGCCGGACGCGAGGCGAGCCTGCTTCAGGCCCAGTGGTGCTCGAAGGCGCGTGCGGTCGCGGCGGATCGGCTCGTGACGCCGAGCTTGGCGAAGATGTTGCTCAGGTGCCGCGCGACCGTCTTCTCCGAGAGGACGAGCTGGGCCGCGATGGCGCGGTTGGAGGCGCCGGTCGCGAGGATCTGCAGCACCTCGAGCTCACGCGGCGACAGCGGGCAGTCGTTGCTGGCCGGGCCTCCCGGGGCGACGCCGTCGCCGGCGCCCGTCGCCGGCGGTCCGTCGACCAGCCACTCGGGGACGGTCGCGCCGAGCGCCTCCAGCGCGCTGAGCGCCGCAGCCTCCTCCATCGCGGCGGCGTCGGAGTCCCCGAGCCGGGCGCACGTCCGCCCGAGGGTCAGCTGCGCCGTCGCCGCCTCGTACCGGGCGTCGAGGTCGGTCCACGTCGAGAAGGCCTCCCGCAGCCGAGGAAGCGCCCCAGCCCAGTCGCCGGAGGCGCACCGGACGATCCCCTCCGCGTATGCCGCCATCGCCCTGAGGAACGGCGGGGAGCCGTCCGCTACAAGCGGGGTGAGCCGGTCGAGCGTGGCGCGGCCATCGGCGAGGTCGCCGGTCGCGAGGCACGCCTCGACGCGAGCGCACAGCAGCTCGGGGACCGCCCGGACGTCGCGCCGCTCGGCCAGGGCACGGTCGAGCCCGGCCAGGGCGGCGTCCGGCCGGCCTTGCGCCAGGCGCAGCCGCGCCAGCCCCGGCTGGACCTCCTGCCCGACGGCGGCCGCCCGCTCGAAGGCGCGCTCTGCCGCGTCGAGGTCGCCACGGAGACGGGCGAGCTCGCCGATGCGATAGTGTGCCGGGCCGGCCGCCCGCTCGCTCGCCGCGCGCAGCTGGGCACATGCCTCGTCGGCCTGGGCGACGGCCTCGGCCCAGGCGCCATGCAGCTGGAGGAGCTCGGCGCGGTGCACGAGGCAGGTGCCCCGATAGGGCAACATGCCCTCCTGCTCCGCGACCCAGCCGGTCAGCGCCTCGGTCCACTCCTGCGCGCGACGGACGTCGTACCAGGCCCGGCAGAGCTCGATCATCGAGCAGTAGGCGAGACCGACGACCTGAGGCTGCACCCGGCGAGCAGTGACGTAGACCATCACCTCGTCCAGGACGGTGCGAGCCTCGACGTCCCGGCTGAGCATCTGCAGGCAGCGGCCCTGCCCGAGCCGGGCCAGCACGTACTGGTCGACCGAGCCCTCTGCGCGTGCGGACCGGGCAGCGCGCTCGAACAGCCCCAGCGCCCCTGTTGGGTCACCGGAGTACATCAGCCCCGCGGCGCGAGGCTGGTCGAGCATCCCCCGCAGCCATGGGTCGTCGCTCTCGGCCGCCAGCACGCTCAGGCGCTCGACCCACCCGGCCGCGCGCGCCGAGGCGCCGGTGGTCTGCAGGTGGAAACCGAGCCAGAAAGCGCACAGGACCGCGGCGTGGGTCTCCCCCGCCGCGAGATAGAGCTCCATCGCACGCTCGCGCAGCACCACGACCTCGTCGTCGTGGCCGAGCAGGGTGGCCGCGACGGCGAGGTCCTCCAGCTCAGGCGCCGAGAGCGAGCCGTCGCGGTCGGCGGCGGCCAGAGCGGCATACTCGGCTGGCCAGTCGGGCACCCCGCCAGTCTAGGTCGCACCTCCGCGCGGGCTGGGTGCTCTTGTCGACGTGTCCGGGCCGAGACGATGCTTGGGGACATGGCCATCGACCTGACCCACCAGTGGCGCTCCCAGCTCGCCGACGCGCGCTTCACCCCAACCCGCAAGCGGCTCCGGGCGAGCCGCGAGGGCAACCTCGTGTGCGACACGGCTGACGCCGTCATCGTGTGGCTCCCGCGTCGCGTCGTGCCGGAGTATGCCGTCCCGCGGGCTTCGTTCGTCGCTGACGTCCCCGGGTCCGCGCGAGGCCTGGAGGCGCACGGCCTCCCGGACCATGTGCTCCTCCCGTTCGGCGACTTCGACTGGCTCGAGGAGGACGAGCCGATCATCGGGCACCCACACGACCCCTTCGCCCGGATCGACATCCTGCGCAGCGCACGGCATGTGCGCGTCGAGCTCGACGGGCTCGTGCTCGCCGACACGCATCACCCGACGGCGCTCTTCGAGACACACCTTCCGCCGCGGTGGTACATCCCGATGAACGACGTGAACACCGAGGTGCTGACCCCGACCGACACGCGAACCACCTGCGCGTACAAGGGTCACGCGTCGTACTACAGCGCTCCGGGGAACGCCGGCGTCGACATCGCGTGGGTCTACCGGCAACCGCTGCGCGAGGCCGAGGCGGTCCGAGACCAGCTCTCCTTCTACGCCGAGCGCACCGATACCCTCGTCGACGGCGTCAAGGACCCTGGCTTCGTCGGCGGCATGCCGCAGCACTGAGGCGCCTGCTACCTCCCGCCCCCAGCCGCCGAACGCGGCGTACGAGGGCCGGTCAGGTGGTTGCGGCGGCGCTCGACGCGCTGCTCACCGATGGCGCAGGGCGGCCGTCCTGGCCGGCCGGCTTGGCGTCGACACCCGCCTCCTTGCGCTGCTCGGGCGTGATCGGCGCCGGCGCGGAGGTGAGCGGGTCGTAGCCACCGCCCGACTTCGGGAAGGCGATCACGTCGCGGATCGACTCCGTGCCGGCCAGGAGCGACACGATGCGGTCCCAGCCGAACGCGATGCCGCCGTGTGGCGGAGCCCCGAACTGGAACGCCTCGAGCAGGAACCCGAACTTCTCCTGGGCCTCCTCGTTCGAGATGCCCATGACCTTGAAGACCCGCTCCTGCACGTCGCGCCGGTGGATACGGATCGACCCGCCACCGATCTCGTTGCCGTTGCAGACCATGTCGTAGGCGTAGGCCAGAGCCTCGCCCGGGCGCTCGTCGAAGGTGTCCTCGAACTCCTTCTTCGGCGAGGTGAACGCGTGGTGGACGGCCGTCCAGGCGCTGTAGCCCAGAGCGACGTCACCGGACGCCGTCGCGTCGGCGGCCGGCTCGAAGAGCGGCGCGTCGAGCACCCAGAGGAAGCTCCAGGCGTCCTCGTCGATAAGCTCGCAGCGGCGGCCGATCTCGAGGCGGGCTGCTCCGAGCAGCGCGCGCGAGGCCTTCGTCGCGCCGGCAGCGAAGAAGACGCAGTCGCCGGGCCGGGCGCCGACGTGGTTGGCGAGGCCTGCGCGCTCCTCGTCGCTGAGGTTCTTCGCCACCGGACCTCCGAGCTCGCCGTCCTCCTGGACCAGCACGTAGGCGAGACCGCGAGCACCGCGCTGCTTGGCCCACTCCTGCCAGGCGTCGAGCTGCTTGCGCGGCTGGCCGGCGCCTCCGGGCATGACGACCGCACCGACGTACTCGGCCTGGAAGACCCGGAACGAGGTCTGTGCGAAGTAGTCAGTGCACTCGACGAGCTCCTGGCCGAACCGCAGGTCGGGCTTGTCGGACCCGAAGCGAGCCATCGCGTCGGCGTAGGTCATCTGCAGGAAGGGCGTGTCGAGGTCGACGCCGATGAGCTGCCAGATCTCACGGACGATCGCCTCGCCGAGCTCGATGATGTCGTCCTGGTCGATGAAGGACATCTCGATGTCGAGCTGGGTGAACTCGGGCTGCCGGTCGGCGCGGAAGTCCTCGTCCCGGTAGCAGCGGGCGATCTGGTAGTACCGGTCCATGCCGGACACCATGAGCAGCTGCTTGAACAGCTGGGGGCTCTGCGGCAGGGCGTACCACGATCCGGGGGCCAGGCGGGCGGGCACGAGGAAGTCGCGGGCACCCTCCGGGGTGGACCGGGTCAGGGTGGGCGTCTCGATCTCGACGAAGTCGCGCTCGCCCAGGACCCGACGAGCCGCGGCGTTGACCCTGGAGCGGAGCCGGATCGCCGCGCCGGCCGAGCTCGCGCCAGGGCGCCGAAGGTCGAGGTAGCGGTGCTTGAGCCGCGCCTCCTCGCCGACGGTCACCCGCTCGTCGATCTGGAACGGCAGCGGCGCCGACGGGTTGAGCACCTCGAGCTGGCTGACGATGACCTCGATCTCGCCGGTCGGGAGGTCCGGGTTGGCGTTGCCCTCGGGCCGGTTGCGCACCTCGCCGACGACCTTGATGCAGTACTCGTTGCGCAGGTCGTGGGCACCGCCCTGGGCCAGCACCTCGTCGCGCGCGACCACCTGGGCCACCCCGGACGCGTCGCGCAGGTCGAGGAAGGCGACCCCGCCGTGGTCTCGGCGCCGCGCGACCCAGCCGGTGAGGGTGACGGTCTGGCCTGCGTGGTCGGCACGTAGGGTGCCGGCCTCGTGAGTGCGGAGCACGGAGGGATCCTTCCGGGGACGAACGGGTCTTGTCGCTGGGCGTCGCGAGTGGGCCGCACGGGCGGCGCCGCCCGGAGGCCGAGGACCAATCCTAGACCCGGACGCGAGACCACCCCGCGCGCGGCTGATCTCACGACCCCGATGGCGCCGCGTGCTCTCGCCGTGCCGTGACCTCGGTCGCGCTGCCGGCCTCACGACCGGTGGGCCGTCACCACCCCCGTTGCTCGGGCCCAGACGAGGTAGCCGCCCTGGAAGTTCTGTCGGATGCCACCGCTGACGGCGAACGGGTCGCTCTTCGGGTAGCCGAGGAAGGAGCGCTCCCAGCCGAGCGCGGCATACTTCGACCGGATCGCCCCGGTGACCGGATGCGCTCCGGTGCTGGCACTCCAGAAGATCGAGCCACCCTGGAAGTGCTGGTACGTGCCGTCCTTGCGCGCGGTCGCGTTCGTGTGGGTCGTCGGGTACTTGAGGACGGACGCCTCGGCCTTCATCGCGGTGTACTTGGTCAGGGTCGCGCCGGTCACGTAGCGCGCGCCGGTGGCGGCCGACCCGTAGTAGACGGTGCCGCCCTGGAACCTGGTCAGCCAGCCGTTGCCGCTCGGTGTCTTTGCGATATCTGCGGCGGGATAGCGCAGCAGCGACCGCTCCCAGCCGAGGCTGGCCCACAGGTCCCGGATGCGACCGTTGACCCAGTGGGTGCCGGCCTTGCTCCAGAAGATGGAGCAGCCCTTGGCGAAGTGGTTGTAGTAGCCGTCCAGCCCGGCGGTGCGGGCCTCGTCCGTCGTCGGAGGGCCGCACCATGCGGGACCGCCCAGGCTCGCATACCTCCCACCGATGGCACCAGCCACGAAGTGCACGCCCGTCGCCGGCGACCAGTGCGCCACCCCGCCGACGAACGCGCGCGACCGGAGCGAGAGGTCACCCTGCTCGACGCCGGTGGGAGCTCCCATCCGTGTGCTGAACGCGGCGTCGGTCGCGAGCCGAGTGTCGATCGGCGTGCGGTAGACGACGTCCACGGTCAGGTCGCCCGTGCCGACGGTGACCTGCCGCGAACGGCTGGTCTCCCCATCGCCCCAGGCATGGAATGCCGACAGGCCGTCATAACCTCGCTCCGGCGCGACGAGCAGCAGCGCGAGGCCCTCGGTGAACAGGCCGCTCGAGACGTGCTCGTCGCCGATCGTGAACGCTGCGGGCCACGTGCTCTCGATGGTGACGAGGTGCTGGCGAGGCAGCACCTTGAACTCCTCGCTCGCCGAGGCGCCCCGGCTGTCGGTGGCCGCGGCCGTGACCCACAGCGTCGTGTCGCCCTCGTGCCCCTCCATGACGAGGTCGAGGGTTGGCCCGGTGCTGGTGGCGCCGTAGTGCTGGTGGCAGTCCGTGGCGCTGTAGCAGTGCTCGAGCCGCGAGCTCCACGTGACCGTGACCGGTCCGTCCTCAGGGTCGGTCGCAGTGGCACTGGCGTGCACGACGTCGCCGACGGCATACGTCAGCGTCGGGTCGGGCCACGTCACATCGAGGCTGGGCGGATGGTTGCCCGGATAGACGGTCGTCGTCTTCGTTCCCTTTGCCCCGAGCGGGTCGGCAACGGTCAGCGTCACGTCGTAGTGGTCAGGGTCGGCGGCATACGTGTGGGTCGCGGTGACACCGGTGGCGGTCGAGCCGTCGCCGAAGTCCCAGGAGTAGGAGAGCAGGTCACCGTTGGGGTCGCTCGACGCGCCGGCGTCGAACGCGACGTGCAGCGTCGCGGGGTCTGCCGTACTCGTGAAGGCTGCGACCGGCGCCGCGTTGCCCGGCGCGTACACGAGCCGGCGCACCCGGGCCGACCCGATGTCGGCGAACACGATGTCGCCTCCGGGTGCCGTCGCGAACCGCGACGGCCGGCCGACGGCGGTGCCGAAGCCGGCCGGCTCGGGTGCCTGGGTCAGCTCACCCGTCGGCGCGAAGCCCAGCGTCCACAGCAGCTGGTCGACGTAGTCGCCGAAGAAGAACCTTCCGCGGTATGCCGCCGGGTATGTCGTGCCGGCGTAGACGACACCGCCCACCACCGCTGCACCGCTGCCGTTGTGCGGGTACTCCCACAGCGGCTTGGTGGTGGTGACCCCGGTGCACTCGGCGAGGTCGGTGTAGCCGACGGTCGGGGCGGAGCCCTCCCAGCATGGCCAGCCGAAGGAGTAGCCGGGCCGGACGAGGTCGACCTCCTCCGTCGTGTTCTTGCCGACGTCGCCGAGGATGGGCAGGCCCGTGCCCGGGTCCAGGCTGAAGCGGAACGGGCTTCGGAACCCACTGGCGAAGAGCAGGCTTCTCGCGGCGGTGGCCTTCGCCGGGTCGTAGAAGGGGTTGTCGGACACCCCAGAGCCGTCGGGATGGATGTGCAGCAGCTTTCCGTGTACGTCGTCGAGGTTCAGTGCCCGCAGGGCCATGGTGTCGACGCGGTTCGTGGCGCTGTCGCCGATCGTGAGCCACAACGTGCCGTCGCGATCGGCGAGGACGGACCCGAAGGAGTGGATCGACGAGTCGGCCGACGCCTCGAGCACCGTGGTCTCGTCGCGCAGGCCCGTGGGGTCGCCCGCGGCGTCGACGTCGACCGTCCATCGGCTGAGCCGCAGGATGCCGTTCGCCCCGGACCCGGGTGCCGTGCTTGGCACGGTGCGCGCGGTGTAGACCGTGTGGTTCGCCGCGTAGTCAGGGGCGACCGCGACGCTGATCAGGCCGAGGTCGCCGGTGGAGTTGACCTGCAGGTCCGCGATCCGGCGAGGTGCGCCGACCCGGGGCACCCACTGCACCCGGCCGTACTTGCCTGTGGCGATGAAGCTCTCGTCGGGCAGGTACGCGAAGTCGGTGAGCAGGTCACCAGGCCCGCTCGTCGACGGCGGCACCATGCCCGTGTCGATGTCCTGCAACAGGAAGCCCGTCGGCAGGACCGTCGCCGCAGTCGCGGTGGCTGCCGGCCCCGCCAGCAGCAGCATCGACGCGACGACGGTGGGCACGATGCCGAACACCGTCGTCCGCGCGCTTCGTCGCCCGTCTCCCGAAGCCAGAAAATAACGCATCCCCACCAGACCCCCATTACCACGACGATCCCCCGCTTCGGCGGCGCGTCATCACGTTAGCGAGGGCTGGGGGCTCCCACAGCCGATGCCCGAATTGTCGGCAGCGCAAGGGATTCCGAGGCCGCCGCTCAGGCGAGGTCGTGTGACCCTTCAGCGGCGAGCGCTTCGATGACGACGGCCAGTGCCGGTCGCTCAGTCATCGTGCGACGCCACACCAGACTCACGGTGCGCTCGGAGACGGGCTCCACGATGGGCAGGGCGACCACCGAGTCCGGGAGGGGGCCCCGGCCGAGCCGAGGCACCAGTGCGATGGCCTCGCCGCGCTCGACGAGTGCGATGTGTGTGGCGAACTCGAGAGCGATGTGCCCGATCCGTGGTGCCCGGCCGATGTCGAAGTACATCTTCTGCAGCCACTGATGGCAGATCGAGCCTGGCGCGACGCTGGCCCAGCTCTCGTCGACGACATCGTGGACGGTGAGGCTCTCCCGGCGTGCCAGTCGGTGGTCCACGTGCACGAGCACGTCTGCGCGGTCACGACCGAGGTCGCGCACCTCGAGGTGGTCAGGGATCGCGAGCGGCAGCGGCTCCCAGTTGTGCACGAGGGCAAGGTCGTGTGTCCCGGCGGCGACGGCGTCCACCGCCTCCCAGGGGTCGATCTCGTCGGGTCTCAGCACCACGTCCGGGGCCTGCTGTCGCAGGCGGCCGAGGGCGCCGACGACGATGCCGCGGTATGCCGTCGCGAAGGTCGCCAGCCGGACCGTGCCGACTTTCTCGCCGCTCGCGCCGTGGATCCTGGCCTCGAGGAGCTCCATCTGGGCCAGCAGCTCACGGGCCGAGGCGGTCAGCGTGCGCCCGGCCTCGGTGAGAAGCACGCCCCGACCCTGGCGCTCGAGCAGCTGGACGCCCGTCTGCGACTCCAGCCGCTTGATCTGCTGCGAGATCGCGCTCGGCGTGTAGTCGAGCGATGCGGCCGCCGCGCCGACGGACCCGTGCTGCTCTACGGCGACGAGGGAACGGAGAGCCACCGGATCGATCATTCAGTGATGCTACATGGTGGTGGTCACGAATGTTTGATGGACGTACATCGTCCGGGCATCGCAGGATCGACCCATGCGTCTTCGGGACACCACCCTCGCCATCGTCGTGGCCGTGATCTGGGGGACGAACTTCGTCGCCATCAAGACCGGCCTCGAGTCCGTGCCGCCGTTGTTCTTCCTCGCGGTCCGCTTCGTGGTCGTCTGCGTCCCCGCGGTGTTCTTCGTGCGACGTCCCGACCTGCCCTGGCGCGACCTCGCACTGATCGGCGTCTTCATCAGCCTCGGGCAGTTCGCACTGATGTACCTCGCTCTGCACCTCGGCATGCCGCCGGGCCTGTCTTCACTCGTGCTCCAGGCTCAGGTGCTGCTCACCGTCGTGATCGCCGCGGTGTGGCTGCGCGAACCGCCTTCCCGACCGCAGCAGGTCGGGGTCGCGCTCGGCGCGGCGGGCCTGGTCACGATCGCCTTCGGCCGCGGGCTCGCGGCACCGGTGCTGCCTTTCGTGGTGCTCGTCCTCGCCGCCCTGTCCTGGGCGGTGGGCAACGTGCTGACCCGGCGCGCGGGGAGCGTCGCCCAGCGGCCCGGCGGAGCCGCGTCGGGGCTGAGCCTCACCGTCTGGTCGGGACTCGTCGTGCCGATCCCCGCGCTGTTGCTGTCCCTCGCGTTCGAGGGCCCGGAGGCCATCGGTCAGGCACTCAGCCACGTGCAGTGGCAGGCGCTCGCGTCGACGGCCTTCACGGCATACCTCTCCTCCCTGGTCGGGTACGGCATCTGGAACACGCTGATCGGCAGGTACCCCGTCGCGCAGGTCACGCCGTTCGCGATGCTCGTGCCGGTCTTCGGCATGGCCGCGGCGGCGGTCGCCTTCGGCGAGCGCCCGGCGCCGCTCGAGCTCGCCGGTGGCGTCGTCCTCCTCGCCGGGGTCGCCGTGGCGGTGCTCCGCCGGGGCCGCATCGGTCGTCGAGTGGAGTCGACCGGATCAGCGCCTCCGGCTGAGCTGCGCCTCTCTGGCCGGCCAGCGAGCGTCCTTGGGGCGCAAGGTCGCCCAGCCCCGCTGCCTCGAGAGCTGCGCGCTGAGGAGCCCGATGATCGTGGCCGTGTTGCTGATCCGGCCACCGAGCGCGGCATCGACAGCGTCGTCGAGAGGCACCCACAGGGGGCGCAGCGTGAGCTCCTCGGCGGTGCGCGTGTGGGCCTCGCTCTCCGGAACGTCTCGCAGGCCCCGAGCCAGGAAGACCCGGACCGTCTCGGCGAACGCGCCGGGTGACGTGACGTCGTCCGCGAGCACCCGCCAGTCGTCGGCGACGAGGTCGACCTCCTCGGCGAGCTCGCGGGCTGCCGCCAGCCAGGGCTCCTCGCCGGCGACGTCGAGAAGGCCGGCCGGCAGCTCCCAGACGTGACCCCCCGATGCGTGGCGGTACTGCCGGATGAGCAGCACGTGGTCGACGCCGTCCAGCTCACGCAGCGCCAGCACCGCGACGGCGCCTGGGTGCTCGATGTAGTCGCGTGTGACGACGCCACCGGCACCAAGGTCGACGCGGTCGCGGCGCACACCGAAGATCAGCCCGTCGAAGACCAGCTCCGACCCGAGGACCGGCTCGCTCACCCACTCCTCGATGATGTCGGCGCCAGTGCCCCGCCGCGCGTTCAGGCTCACCCGGGTCAGTCGGCGTCGAGGACGGCCGAAGCCCAGGCGAACTGACCCGGGTCCCCCGGCTGCCCTGACGTGTCGTGCTCGTCCGGCTCGGCATCGAGTGGCCGCGGACGCTCGACCTCGACGAGGCGCTCGGCGCGCTGTCGCTCGAGCGCGGCGCCGACGAGACCCGCGAACAGCGGGTGGGCACGGTTCGGCCGGGAGAGGAACTCCGGGTGGGCCTGCGTCGACACGTAGTAGGGGTGGACGTCACGAGGGAGCTCGACGAACTCCACGAGCGTGCCGTCGGGCGAGGTGCCGGACACGACGAGGCCGGCCGCCTCGAGCTGCTGCCGGTAGCCGTTGTTCACCTCGTAACGGTGGCGGTGGCGCTCCTTGACCTCGGCCTGGCCGTAGGTCGCCGCGACGACGCTTCCCTCCCTGAGGACGGCCGGGTAGAGGCCGAGTCGCATCGTGCCGCCGAGGTCGCCTGCACCCTCGACGAAGGCCTTCTGCTCCTCCATGGTCGCGATCACCGGGTGGTCGGTGCCCGGGTCGAACTCGGTCGAGGACGCACCGCCGTTGCCCAGCACGGTGCGGGCGTACTCGATGACCATGCACTGCAAGCCGAGGCAGATCCCCAGGGTCGGCACCTGCTTCTCGCGCGCCCAGGTGAGCGCGCCGAGCTTGCCCTCGATGCCGCGCACGCCGAAGCCTCCGGGGACGAGCACCGCATCCACGCCGCCGAGCGCCTTCTGGGCACCGGCCGGGGTCTGGCACTCGTCGCTGGCCACCCAACGGATGCGCACCTTGGCGTCGTGGTGGAACCCACCGGCACGCAGCGCCTCGGTGACCGACAGGTAGGCGTCGGGCAGGTCGATGTACTTGCCGACCAGCGCGATCTCGACGTCGTGCTCAGGGTCGTGCACACGCTGGAGCAGCTGGTCCCACTCGGTCCAGTCGACGTCGCGGAAGTTCAGACCGAGGCGGCGGATCACGTACGCGTCGAGCCCCTCACGGTGCAGCACCTTGGGGATGTCGTAGATGCTCGGGGCGTCGACCGCAGCCGCGACGGCCGCGACGTCGACGTCGCACATGAGCGAGATCTTGCGCTTGATCGGCTCGGGAATCTCGCGGTCGGCTCGCAGCACGAGCCCGTCCGGCTGGATGCCGACCTGGCGCAGCGCCGCGACCGAGTGCTGGGTCGGCTTCGTCTTCAGCTCGCCGCTCGGTGCGAGGTACGGCACAAGCGAGACGTGCAGGAAGAAGGAGTTGTCGCGGCCGATGAGGTGGCGGACCTGCCGCGCTGCCTCGAGGAAGGGCAGCGACTCGATGTCACCCACCGTGCCGCCGATCTCGGTGATGATCACGTCGGGAGCGTCGCTGCCGCCCGTGGCCAGTGCCCGCATGCGCGAGACGATCTCGTTGGTGATGTGCGGGATGACCTGCACCGTGTCGCCGAGGTACTCGCCGCGCCGCTCCTTGGCGATGACGTTGTTGTAGACCTGGCCGGTCGTCACGTTCGCCGAGCCGACGAGGTTGACGTCCAGGAAGCGCTCGTAGTGCCCGATGTCCAGGTCGGTCTCGGCGCCGTCGTCGGTGACGAAGACCTCGCCGTGCTGGAACGGGTTCATCGTCCCGGGGTCGACGTTGATGTACGGGTCGAGCTTCTGCATGGTGACCTTGAGGCCACGGGAGCGCAGAAGACGTCCAAGACTGGATGCCGTGAGGCCCTTGCCGAGCGAGGAGGCAACGCCCCCGGTCACAAAGATGTGCTTCGTCGTTTCCACCACGGGCTTTAAGTCTACGTCATGAAGCGACAAGCCCCTGGTACCGCTCCGACCACCGGCGTGCCTCCACTGCCGCCGTCGGCCAGCTCGACGCGATCGTGCGGGCGGCCTGGCCGAGGCGGTGCCGCTCGGCCGGGTCGCCGAGCAGACGGTCCACCTCGGCGGCGATCGCGATCGAGTCCCCCACGGAGACAAGGCAGCCCGCGTCGCGGACGAGCCCGGGCAGGCCGCCCGCACGGGTCGCGACGACAGGGAGCCCGGCCGCCATGGCCTCCTGGACGACCAGGGCGCGGGCCTCCCAGCGGCTGGTGAGCACGAACACGGCGGCCGATCGGAGCCAGAGTGCGACGTCGTCGCGCGCTCCGACCAGCCTGACGCTGGGCGCGCCGGGCCGGGACCGTATGCCGTCAGCCTCCTTCTGGAGCCGGGCGCGCAGGGAGACGTCACCGTCCCCGATGACCACCCACGTAGCGGGCAAGCGCGACCGGCGGGCGGCGTCGACCAGGACGCCGAGGTCCTTCTGTGGCGCGATCCGGGACACGGTGAGCAGGAGTGGCAGACCAGGGTCGACACCTGCCCCTGCGAGGAGGGCCGCACGCTCTGCCTGGGGTAGAGGCTCCGTCGCCAGCAACGCCGCCACGCTGGGGGCGGCGACATCGACGACGGCCGGCGAGCGGGCTCCCAGCCTGCTTGCCAGAACGACCAGATCCGCGCTCGCGACCGTCACCAGGTCGGCCCGGCGCAGGGCCCAGCCGACGCCCTTGGCCAGCATCGCATCGCGGCGGGTGGCCAGGCCTTGCTGCCTGCCGGCGGTCGGGGCTCCCGTCCCAGCCTGAGGGTCCGACGACCGCCCCGCCGCGGGGAGGTCGTTGTGCAGGCTGATGACCAGCCGCGGGCGCGGCCGGGCGCGAGCGACGGCGACCGCCGCGACGAGCGCCGCCTGGTGTCCATGGGCGTGAACGACGTCCACCGTGCGCGCGAGCTGCATGATCCGATGCCAGTCGATGAGGCCCGAAGGAGCCCGCAGGCCCGGGTGGACCGGCCACAGCAGTCGCGCATCGGGCCAGCCGAACCGCGTCGCCGTCGAGGCATCGGTCACCACGGTGACCTCGTGGCCCTCGGTCCGCAGGCCGGCGACGAGCGAGTCGACGTGCCGCCCGATCCCTCCCGTCGAACGACCCAGGATCATCAGGACTTTCATGCGCCCGCCTCGCCGCTCCGGCGCACGCGCTGCACCCGAGCCATCAGCGTCGGGTCGACTGCGAGGGCGACGCCGACCATGACGGCGAGCGCAGCCGCGCCGAGGGCGATCCCCAAGGCCAGGCTGCCGCCGAGAGACTGGGCGGCGGCATACCGCACTGACGCCCACGATCCCACGGCGTGGCCGAGCACTGCCGCCAGGACGGCACCGAGTGCCGCTCCGGCGAGGGGTCGCACCGGAACCGACAGCGCACGCCATCCCCAGGTCCGACCGACCAGCGCGAGCAGCATCACGGCCCCGGCACACAGGCCCGCCGTGGTGCCGATGCTGAGCCTGCGCAGCGTCGTGGGACCGCCAGCGCCGCTAGGGTCAAGCGTGAGCAGCGGAATAACGGTGGTGGCGAGCCAGCCGACCCCAGCGAGGCACCCGGCCAGGACCGCGGCGCCACGTACGTACGAGGCGCGGGTGAGCAGGCCGACGACCGCGAGCGCGACGACCGATGGGGCAAGCAACATGACCGCATCGGTCATCGCGGCGAGCGTCTCGGACGATGCCGTGTCGGCCGCCCCGGCGTCGAGCGCCAGGAAGAACGAGCCGACGGGCACAGCCACGGCGACGAGCCCAGCCGCGCCGAAGAGTGCCAGGACCAGCGTCGCGAGCCACGCGCGACGCAGCGTCTGCGTCGCCCGCCCACCATCGGCCTGCTCCGGGTCCGCGGCATGCGCTCCGGCGATGGACGGGAACGCCGCCGTCGCGAGCGGAACGGCGAGGACGGCATACGGCAGGAGCATGACGGCCTGCGCGTAGGTATAGACGTTGAGCGTGCCGGCGCCGCCACGGTCGTTGGCGAGACGGATCACCACGAGCGTGGCGACCTGCTGACCGGCCACGGCTACCAGGCCCGCCGTCGCGAGCGCGCGCACCCGTGCGCCGACGCGCTCCGGGAAGGTCAACCGGGGGCGCAGCCGGATCCTCGCCCGCCGGACCGGCACGAGCAGCGGCAGGCTCAGCGCCAGGACCCCGAGCGTGGTCCCGATGCCGAGGACGGCCACCGCGTTCGACGGGATGTCCGGGATCTCGGCTGCTGGGTTTTCCACCAGCGAGCGGTAGGCCAGGTAGGTCCCGATGACCACCAGGCTCGACAGCAGCGGCGCCAGGGCGGCCCCGACGAAGCGCCGATGGGACTGCAGCACTCCGCCCAGCACGATGGCCACGCCGTACAGCGGGATCTGCACCGCGAACACCAGCAGGAGCTCGGCGCCGAGGTCCACCTCGCCCCGGCAGCCCGTGCCGAGCAGCGCCTCGGCGATGGGCCGGGCCGCCGCGGCCACGAGCGCACCCAGCGGCACGAGGAGCAGGAGCGTCCAGGTGAGCAGCGCCGACGCGGTCGCATCGGCCTCGTCGGCGCGACCGCGGGCCAGAGCTCCGGCGACGAGCGGCACGACCACCGCCGCGAGCACGCCACCGGCTGCGATCTCGAACAGGACGTTCGGCACCGCGTTGACCGACTGGTACACCGTCCCGACACAGGTGGCCCCGACCTCGTGCGAGAAGACGAACCAGCGGGCGAAGCCGACGGCCCGTGCGACGAGGGTGATGACCGCGATGGTCCCGGCGGCGGCGAACATCCCCTGCCGGGGTGAGGGACGAGATCCTTCGCGCGACGGAGTGGTCGGGTCGGTCGTGCTCATGACCGGGCCCGACCCCACTCGTCGATGTGCCGGAGCGCGGCGTTGCCCTCGATGACCTTGGTGAAGCTGACGCGCTCGGAGGCGAGGGTCAGCGCGCTGAGGCCGACGAGCGCCGCGGTGCGTCCTGCGAGGCCGAACCGCTCGACGATGGCGAGCCCGACGAGGGCACCGGCGGCGTTCGCCCCGGTGTCGCCGAGCATCGAGGTGGCCGCCAGGTCGTCCTGGGCGACGCCGAGCGACGACCCGACGGCAGCTGACGCGGGGGTTCTGGCCACGAGCGGCAGTCCTGCGGCGACCGTCACCTTGAGGGCACGCCCGGGACGCAGGTCGAAGAGGTTCACCGCGTTGGCCGCGGCAGCGATGACGGCGCCACCGACCAGGGTCGACAGGAGGCTGGTCGCCCCACGCGTGCCGCGCGAGCGGTCCACGATCATGGCCCCGGCGAGCCCGGTCAGTCCGAGACCGACGATCTTCACGGCCCCGGTCGTCACCTCGCCGCGCGACAGGGCGCCCAGGTGGCCCTTGAGCCCCTTGTTGGTCGCGCCTCCAGCCAGGTCGTCGAGTGCGCCGAGGCTCCCGCTAGCGGCAGCGACGAACGTCGTCGCGAAGGTTGCCGCTGCGTTGGCTGACGAGGCGGCCCGGCCGCTTCCTCGAGTGCCTGGCGTCCCGCCGTTCACGACTGCGCCGGCCACGGCGCCGGCGACCGCGCCGGCCACCGAGCCGGCGACCCACGCCGGCCCTTCGAGAAGGGTCACGGTTCGGCCGGCATGGTTTGTGCGCGACCATGGCTGCGCCACCTGTGACGGCAGTCGTCGCCCGAGGCGGAGCAGACCGCGCGACACCAGACCCGACACCAGAGCGGAGGCCAGAGCCGACGCCGTGCTCGAGGTGGTGGTCGAGGTGGTGGCGCTCACCCGGCTGGAGGAGGGGGCAGCGCGCGGGGACGGGGCCGTCGAGCCTCGATCGTCGCGTCCTCTCACGGGTGGACCCGCGGGACCGTCGCAGTCGCACCTGTGGAGATGCCGTAATGCCCAACGTGCTCGTCGAGCGCTGCCTCGATCGCCAGCACGACGTTTCCGGGGCCATGGCCGGAGCGGGCATGGTCGACGGTCGGGACGAGCCCAGCCGTGTCGGACTTCTCGCGAACTGCTGCGACCGCGTCGGACGACGCCGGCTGCCCTGCTGCGGCGACCGGCTCACCACCCACGACGGCCGTGGAGTGCGACCCGTGCGCCAGGTCGGTCACCAGGGTCCGGATCGCGTCGGACTGGGCGTCGACCTGGGCCTGCGTCCCGGCGTAGTCGCCCGAGATCACCACGGCGAGGTCACCCGGGACAAGATCGGGGACCGAGCTGTCGAGCAGGCCCGCGTCGCCGAGGACCTTGAGGGCGGCCGCATGCTGTGCGGACGCGGACGCGTTGCCCTGGGTAACGGTCAGGGCCACGAGCACCTCCGCGAGGAGTGCGTCGCCCGTGGTTCCGGACTCGATGCCGAGGGCGGTAGCGGCCTCGTGCGCCGCCCGGTCGCGGTCGGCGGCCTGGGACGGGTCGAACCAGTCCGAGCTGAGGGTCACGGTACCGGCGTAGCTCGCGCCGCTCTGCGAGAGCACCTCCTCGACGCTCTTGGCAATCGAGCCGTCCGAGGCGGGCAGCGCCACCACGACGGCGCGGTGACCGCTGAGCCGTCCCTCGACGACCCGCTCCTGGACCGCGCGGCTGTAGTCGTCGGACGCGTCGACGAGCTTCTCTGTGGACGTGAGCTGGTCGTTGAGTGTCTGCTTCTCCGTGCGCAGCGCGGCCACCTGGTCACTCAGCTGGTCCCCGAGGGACGACTGGAGCGGTCCGGCGCCGAGCACGATCCCCACCGCGAGCGCGAGGAAGATCGAGATGATCGAGACGAGGTGGTAACGGAAGTCGATCACGAGAAGATCCCAACGACGGCGGTCCAGAGGTCGTCCCAGCGCGCGGCGAGCACCTGGATCCAGGCCTGACCGGCAGGGGTCGAGGCGACTGCGGCAACGAAGGCGACCACGCCGACGACGAGCATGGTCACCAGAAGCAGGCCGGGGATGCGCGCCCGGTACAGCTGGCTGACTCCCTTCGCGTCGACGAGCTTGCTGCCGACGCGCAGCCGCGTGAGGAACGTGGAAGCCTGCCCGTCGCGGCCCTTGTCGAGGAACTCGACCAGGGTCACATGGGTGCCGACGGCGACGATGAGCTCTGCGCCGGCGTCATCGGCCAGGAGCATGGCGACATCCTCGCTCGTGCCCGCAGCGGGGAAGACCACCGGCTTGACTCCCAGCGCCTCGACCCGGGCCAGGCCAGGGGCCCGTCCGTCACGGTAGGCGTGCACCACGACCTCGGCTCCGCAGCGCAGGGCGCCGTCGGACACGGAGTCCATGTCACCGACGATGAGGTCGGGCCGATGACCCGCCTCCAGGATGGCGTCGGCTCCCCCGTCGACCCCGATGAGCACCGGCCGGAACTCCCGGATGTACGGCCGAAGCGTCTCGAGATCCTCGCGGTAGTGATACCCGCGCACCACGACGAGGCAGTGCCGGCCCTCGAGCTCGGTGTGGATCGGCGGCGTGCCGATCCCGTCGAGGAGCAGGTCGCGCTCCTTGCGGATGTACTCCATCGTGTTCGTCGCGAAGGCCTCGATCTGCACCGCGAGCCCCGCCCGCGCGTCGTGCATCTTGGTCTGGACGATGTCGGCGTCGAGGAGCGTGCCGCTGGCGACCTTCGTGTCACCGGACCAGAGGTCGGGACCTTCGATGCGCAGCGGCTCGCCGTCCCTCAGCGCCATGACCTCGGAGCCCGCCGCGTCGAGCAGGACGATCCCCGCCTCGACGAGGATCTGCGGCCCGAGATTGGGGTAGCGCCCCGAGATCGACGGGTCGGCGTTGACCACGGCGACCGGGCGCGCGGCGACGAGGGCGTCCGCGCTGACCTTGTCGAGGTCGGTGTGGCTGATCACGGCAATGTCGCCCGCCTGGAGGCGCTTCGTGAGGTCCTTCGTACGGGGGTCGACGCGCGCGGGCCCCGCCAAGCCGGGCCAGGTCTCGGCAGCGTGAGAGCGACGGCGGAGGGAGAGGGCCATGATGGTTTCAATCGTGCCACGCGAGGCCGGCACGCCTGCCACCGGCAACAGCCCGTGACACGGTCTGAGACGCGAGGGTCGGTCAGGATGCTGCACTCGCCCGCGTCGCGGAGCGGCCCGGCCGCTGTGCGCCGCGGGCCGATCCCCCTGCGCCGCGAGCCGATCCCGATGCGCCGCGCCGCGCCGAACCGGTCTGCTCGAGCAGGTCACCCGCGTGGGCGAGCCCTGCCTCCGAGTCGGGGTCGCCGCCCATCATCCGGGAGAGCTCGCGCAGCCGTGCGTCTCCCTGGACCACGGTGACGCTGCTCGAGGTGACGCGGCCGTCGTCGGACTTGTGCACCACGAGGTGCTGGTCCGCGAAGGCCGCGACCTGCGCCAGGTGGGTGACGACGATGACCTGGGCCTGCTCGGCGAGCGCGGCGAGTCTCGCACCCACGTCGAGCGCCGCCCGTCCGCCGACCCCGGCGTCGACCTCGTCGAAGACGAACGTGGGCGGGCCGCTCGGGGCGCCATCAGCGTGGTGCCGTGAGCCGACGACCTCGAGGGCGAGCATGACGCGCGAGAGCTCGCCACCGGAAGCGGCCTTCGCAACGCTTCGCGGCGTCGCGCCCGGGTTGGCCGCGAGCAGGATCTCGACATCGTCGATCCCGTTGCGAGAGAGCCGGACCCGCTCGCCGGTCGGCAGCTCGACGCCATCCGGCTCGGTGCGGTGCTGCACGTCCACCGTGATGACCGCATTGCCCATGGCCAGATGCTCGAGCTCGTCGGACACCCTCCTGCCGAACTCCTCGCCTGCGCCGCTGCGGGCCTCGGAGAGCTCGACAGACGCCTCGACGAGCCGCTCCTGAAGGTCTTTGAGCTCCGCGCCGAGCGCGTCGAGCCGGTCGTCGGCGCTGACGAGCTCGTTGAGCCGCACCGCAGACGTGCGCGACCAGTCGAGCACCTCGTCGACGGTCTCGCCGTACTTGCGGGTCAGCGCCCCGAGCGCGGCGCGGCGGTCCTGCACGAACTCGAGGCGCTCGGGGTCGAGCTCGATGTCGTCGAGGTATGCCGTGAGGTCCGCTGCGAGGTCAGTGACCAGAGTGCCCACCTCGTGCAGGCGCTCGTCGAGACCGCGGAGCGCGTCGTCGTGACCCGTGGCGTGGGCGAGTGCAGACCGCGCCGACCCGAGAAGGTCTCGGACGTTCGGAACGGGCTCGCCGGCATACTCGTCGCCGCTCAGCTCGGTGAGCGCCGACGCTGCCGCCAGACGCAACGTGTCGGCGTGTGCGAGCCGCTCGTCCTCCGCCCTGAGCGTGACATCCTCGCCGGGCTGGGGGTCGACGCGCTCGATCTCCTCGAGCGAGGAGGTCAGCGAGTCGATCTCTCGCGCGCGCTCGCGAGCCTCCGACACGAGCCGGTCGTGCTCGCGCGAGGCGGCTCGCCAGCGGTCGAAGAGGTCCGCCACCTTCTCGCGCAGCGCGACGAGGGCGGATCCGCCGAAGTCGTCGACGACCGCGCGATGCGCGTCGCCCTGCTTGAGCCGCCACTGGTCGGCCTGACCATGCACAGCCACCAGGAGCTCACCGAGGTCCGCGAGCACCCCGACCGGCGCCGTGCGGCCACCCACGTGGGCACGAGATCGACCGGCGGCGGCGATCGTGCGGGCGATGACCAGCTCACCCTCCTCGTGCTCCGCACCGGCGTCGCTCGCGCGCTCCAGCGCCGGGTGGCCGGGTGGTAGCTGGACGACGCCCTCGACGAGGGCCGACTCGGCGCCCGAGCGGACCAACGCGCTGTCGGCGCGCTCGCCGAGGAGCAGCCCCAGGCCTGACACGACCATCGTCTTGCCGGCTCCGGTCTCGCCGGTAAGCACGTTGAGTCCGGGACTCAGCTCGAGGACCGCGTCGTCGATGACGCCGACACTGCGGATCCTCATCTGGCTGAACACGGGACCACCTTAGGGCCGCCCACCGGCAGGGTTGCCGTTGCCGCGCCACCCCTCGACGGAGAGATCGAACTTCGCGACGAGACGGTCGGTGAACGGCGCACTCGACAGGCGGGCGAGTCGGATCGGGCGGAGCCCGCGTCGCACCTCGATGCGTGCGCCGGGCGGCAGCGAGACATGCCGTCGGCCGTCGCACCACATGACGCCCGAGCCCTCGGTCGCGGCCTTGATCTCGATCGCGACCCGGGTGTCCGGGCCGAGGACCAGGGGCCGGGCGAACAGCGCGTGCGCGGCGCTCGGGACGAGCAGCATCGCTTCGACCTGCGGCCAGATCACCGGCCCGCCGGCCGAGAAGGCGTATGCCGTGGAGCCCGTAGGCGTCGAGACGATGACCCCGTCGCAGCCCCAGCTCGACAACGGGCGTCCGTCGACCTCCAGGGTGATCTCGAGCATCCGCTCGCGGGCGGCCTTCTCCACCGAGACCTCGTTGAGCGCCCAGCTGCTCGCGATGAGGTCGCCGTGCAGCTTCGCGTCGACATGGAGCGTCATCCGCTCCTCGACGGCATAGTCCTCGTTGGCGATGTGCTCGACCGTGGCGTCCAGGTCGTCGCGCTCGGCCTCGGCGAGGAACCCGACGTGACCGAGGTTCACTCCGAGCAGCGGGACGTCGACGCGCCGCGCGAACTCCGCCCCACGCAGGATCGTGCCGTCGCCACCGAGGACGACCACGAGGTCGCAGCCGCCGGCGACCTGCTCTTCGGCGGTCGCGATGTGCACGCGCGCGCTGTCGGTCAGGTCGAGGGCCTTGGCCTCGTCCGCCTGCAGCGACACCTCGATGCCGAGCCTGGTCAGGCGCTCCACGACACCCTTGGCGACCGTGAGCGCTTCGGCCCGCCGGGGATGGGCCACGAGCAGGATGCGACGCGTCACTGGTCTCCCTCCAGGTCGATGGCCTCCAGCATGTCATTCGCGGCCGTCGGCCCAGCGCCGGGCGCCGGGCGCGGCGTCAGCCAGAAGAGGAACTCGCGGTTGCCGTCGGCCCCGGTGATCGGGCTGGCCGTTGCGCCCATCAGATGCAGGCCCTGCTCGGCCGCCACGCCTGCCACCTCGCGCAGGACCCGCCGGTGCTCGTGTGGCGAAGACACGACGCCACGTCGGCCGAGGCGTTCGCGGCCGACCTCGAACTGAGGCTTGACGAGCACCACCAGGTCGCCGTCGTCCATGACGAGTGGGCGCATCGCCGGCAGCGCGAGGGTGAGCGAGATGAAGCTGAGATCGCTGACGACGAGGTCGAACCGGCCACCGAGCGCCTCGGCGCCGACATCCCGGATGTTGGTGCCGGACCGTTCCAGCACGCGCGGGTCGGTGGCGATGGTCTCGACGAGCTGGTCGTGGCCGACATCAAGTGCGGTGACATGGCCCGCTCCACGCTCGAGAAGGACCTGGGTGAAGCCGCCCGTGCTCGCGCCCACGTCGAGGCAGCGTCGATCGGCGACCTCGATCGGCCACGTGTCGAGTGCGTGGAGGAGCTTGTATGCCGCCCGGCCCACCCAGTGGTCCGGCTCGCGGACGAGGGTGATGTCCGTGTCAGCCCCGACGGGAAGCGCCGGTTTGGTCGCGGCGCGGCCGTCGACGAGAACCGCGCCGGCGGTGACGAGCTCACGCGCCTGGGTGCGCGACCTCGCGAGTCCGCGCTGCACGAGCTCGATGTCGAGCCGGCGTTGGGTCACGCTCCACCGAGGTCGGCCAGCCGCCCCTGCAGCTTCCGGTGCGCCCGCTCGCCGGCGTCGATGCGCTCGGCGTTGGACCCCGCCTGGGCGTCGGCGAGCTCGGCCATCGCCTCGTCGATCGCGGCGTCCCCGGTGACCGGTGGGGTCGGGACGGGCACCTCTGGCGTGAGGTCGACGGGCTCGAACGGCACCTCAGCCGCCGTCTCGCCGGCGTCCATCGGATCGTCCACCGCCTCGACGGCCTGGTCGGGGCCGGCGTCGAGCATGTCACCGGCGTTGCCGGCGATGTCGATGTTGTCGATGTTGTCGATGTTGTCGATGTTGTCGATGCTGTCGAGGTCACCCAGTTCGTCAGGGTCGGCGGCATCGGCGACATCCACCTCGAGCACGTCGTCGGCAGGGTCGACGACGTGCTCGTCGCCCGACTCGTTCGCGCCAGCGTTCATTCCTGCCTCCAGACCCTCGTCGTGCCTGAGTCACGCTACCTGAGCAGGTCAGCCCGCATCGTCGAGCAGCTCGTCCAGCGTGCGGGCGAGCTGCGCCAGCCGGTCCGGCTGCTCACCGTCGTCGCGCGCTTCGAGCAGCGCCGCCAGGCCCGCCCGGACGGCGTGCATCGGTTCGGTCGCTGTCGAGTCCGACCCGCTGGAGGTGTCACGCCGGTCGAGTCCGTCCACGTCGAGGCTGTCGGCGCTGAGGCGGGCCCGAGCACCGCCACAGACCCAGCCGTCCTCGGTACGGACCGGGGCGGCATACGGCTCGAGGAGGTCGGACAGCGTCCCGATGACATACCTCGGGGCCAGCGTCGTGCGCAGCAGGTCGCTCGGGCGGTCCACGCCGGTGAGCACCCAGGCCGCGTCGATGCCGGCCTCGTCGGCGCCGGCGATGTCGGTGCCCAGGCGGTCGCCCACCGCGAGGGTCCGGTCGTGGTCGCTGCCGAGACGTTCCATGGCGAGCTCGTAGAGCGGGGCGAAAGGCTTGCCGACAACCTCCGGATGCCGACCGGTCGCGGTGGTCAGCAGGTCGACGTAGGCTCCGTTGCCCGGGGCCAGGCCCCACGGCAGCGGCAGGGTCGAGTCGGTGTTGGTGGCGACCCACCGCACCCCGGCCGCGACGAGTCGCGAGGCCGCCTGGAAGTCCCGAACCGTCAGGTCTGGCCCGAGGCCCTGGAGCACGGCCGACACGCGGAGTCCCTCGGACCGGTCCGAGGGACCCGTGGGGTCGGAGGCGCGGGGTGCGTCCGGTGCGCCGGGTCGGGGTGGTGGTCCGTCCGCTTGGCGATCCCCACCGAGCGCAGCCTCCGGCGCCTCCGCCGGGGTCACCGGTCGCAGACCGGCGCGGTTCAGTGCCTCGGTGACACCCGGCCCACCGAGCGCAAGGACGCCGGCGCCGGCGGGAAGGTGTGACTGCAGCAGCTCAGCACCGGCCTGGGCGCTCGTGACGATATCCGACTCTGTCGCCGGCGCTCCCAGCTCGGCGACGTGAGCCGCCACCTCGCTCGGGACACGCGACGCGTTGTTCGTCGCGTAGACCACTCGCGTGCCGCGGGTAACCATGTCCTGCAACGCTTTTGGCGCACCGGGCACGGCATCCTCGCCTCGGTAGACGACCCCGTCCAGGTCACAGATCACCCCGTCGTATGCCGCAAGGACGGGCTGGTCGGACGACCCGGGTCCCGTGTCAGGCGAGCCCCAGGAGTCGTTGCGAGGCGGGTGCTGCGCAGGCATGGGCGGGCTACCTCACGACCGCTCGGGACCAGGCGCGACGTCGTCGTCCACGTCGTCGTCGTCCACGTCGTCGTCGTCCACGTCGTCGTCGTCCACGTCGTCGTCCAGGTCACCAAGCAGGTCGGTCACGTCGACACCGTCGAGCTCGTCGAGCCGCTCCGCCGCGTCCGTCGTCAGCTCATGGTCGGCATCAGCCGCCCTCGCGAACCAGTCCCGGGCCGATGCGGGGTCTCCCGCCGCGAGCACAGCGTCGGCGTAGGCGTAGTAGAGCCGGGCGGCCGAGGGCCGATGTGGGCTGATCCTCCGGGCGAGGTCGCTGAGACCGGCAACGGCGGCGTCCGTCTGGCCCAGGTCACGTCGGATGCCGGAGACGACGATGGCGAGCTCGACGCGGTCGTCGATCGCCAGGCCCTTGGCCTCCTCGCTCTGGGCCAGCTCGAGCGCCTTGGTCTGTCGCCCGAGGGCTCGCTCGCAGTCGACCATGAGGGGGAGAAGATGGTTCGAGCCGGACAGCCGGCGCACCGTGCGGAACTCTCCCAGCGCACGCGCCCAGTCCCCGAGCCGGTACGCCACCAGTCCGAGGGCCTCACGGGCCGCGGGCACCCGGCCCGCCCGGCGCACTGCGGTCTCGGCGTGTGCCAGCGCGGCCTCTGGGTCGACGTCGAGCAGCTCGGCGACCATGACCAGATGCTGCGCCACGCCCTCGGCGTTCTCCTTCGACAGAGTGCGCAGCTGGCTTTTCACGCTGCGGTCGACCTCGTGGCCGGTGACGCCCTCGCGGATCGCAGGCTCGGGCTTGCGCGGCGACTTCGGCGTCAGACGCGGACCGCCACGCCTCTCGGGCGCTCCCCCGCGGTCGTCGCGGGCGCCACGCCCTCGGTCGTCGCGCGAGTGGCCGTGGTCGCGGTCGTCGCGGCCGTACCCGCGGCTCCGGTCGTCGCGCGAGTGGCCGCGGTCGCGGTCGTCGCGGCCGTACCCCCGGCCCCGGTCGTCACGCGAGTAGCCGCGGTCACGGTCGTCTCGCGAATATCCCCGGCTCCGGTCGTCTCGCGAGCCACCTCGTCGGTCGTCGCGTGCGTACCCACGGTCACGGTCGTCGCGTGAGTAGCCGCGGTCACGGCCATCGCGCGAGTAGCCGCGGTCACCGCTATCGCGCGAGCCTCCCCGCCGGTCATCCCCGCCGTAGCCACGGCCTCGGTCATCCCCGCCGTAGCCACGGCCTCGGTCACCGGGGCCTCCGCTCCGCTTGGTCCCATAGCGGTCACCGCCGCCCTGACGCTCGTCATAGCGGCCTTGCCGACCACCTCTGTCGCCGCCCTGGCCGTCCCGATCGCGCCGATCGGGGTACGAGCCGCGCCCGCCGTTGCGGGCCTCGCCGTAACCGCTCCCAGACGCGCGGTCCCGTCGCTCCCGACGATCGTCACCCCGCTCGTCCCTACCCGTCTGGCGACCGCCCCGGTCTCGGCCGTCGCTCTGCCGGTCGTAGTCCCTCGGCGGTCGTCCCGTACGCGGACCACCTGAGCGCGACGCGCCGTAGGACGAGTCACCGGTGCGCGACGAGCCCGACCTCGGTGATCCCGAGCGCGGTTCGCCTGAGCGCGACGAGCCGGACCCGGTGGAACCGGGCTTCCTGGCTCCGCCCGCGGGCCCTCCAGATCGGGAGCCGCTCGGGCGTGCCGTTCCGGACCCGTGGCCCGCGCCGCCTTTGGCGTTCCGTGCGCGGTCGTGCCCACGGGAACCGTCGTCGCTACGTCCGCCTCGATCGCCGTTGCCGTCCTGGTCACTCATGACTGCATCCTTCCGCGCCGGGCATCGCCGGCGCCACCATCCATCGCTCGGTGCACAAAAAAGAGCGCCCCAGTCGGACCAATGAAGTTCCGTCTGGGGCGCTCTGACAAAGTGTGTCCGGCTGCGTCCTACTCTCCCACACCGTCACCAGTGCAGTACCATCGGCGCTGAAGGGCTTAGCTTCCGGGTTCGGAATGGAGCCGGGCGTT